>JANMKN010000150.1:0-13572 GCA_031372065.1 Abditibacteriaceae bacterium
CAAAAGCCGTTCTTACCCGCATAAAACTGGTTCTGACACGGATAAATGGCAGTCTGACCTGAGTAGAATGCGCTCTTACATAAGTAGAATTCGATCTGACATGAACAGAATTTCTTCTTACATGAGCAGAATTCGGTCTGACTTGGACAAAAAGAGGCTTGCGGGGCTTAAAACTGGCTCCGCAAGCCTCTTTTCACTGTTTTCGGGTTAAAAAGCAGCTTGGAAACGTATCTTTTGTAAAAAGGAAAATTGGTGGTGTGTTAAATTTATGTCATGCCCACTGCTTCTCAAACGCACTGGATTGCCTCCGATATCGGCTTTGATTTCCGCACTGTTCCGCCGCGCCATCATTTTTTCGGCTACTACGAAAAATGCCCGTGGGACGCTGAAAACCGCGATGTTTTGGCGATGGAAAGCAGCTTCGCGGATCGAATGCCGACAGCCAAAGATTCGCTTTCGCTCGGCCTGATTCCGCACGGCACGCGACGTTTTGAAGCCTTCGACCAAACTTTGGCGTGGTGCTGGCAACAAGGCACGATGCTGCAATGGCTGCCGCAAAGTGGGCGCCAAGTGATTTACAATCAGCGCGCGGGAAATCGCTTTGTCAGCGTGATTCGCGATTTAGAAACGGGCGCCGTTCGCACTTTGCCGCTGCCGATTTATGCCGTCAGTCCGCGCGGCGATTATGCGCTGAGTCTCAACTTTTCGCGATTGAATCGGGAGCGTCCGGGCTATGGCTACGAAGGCGTGCCAGACCGCACCAAAGACGATTTATGCCCGGCTAACGACGGCATTTATCATCTCGATTTGAAAACCGGCGCGTGGAAATTGATTCTCTCCTTGCAACACGCCGCCGATTTAAAACGCACCGAAAACATGAATGGCGCGATGCAGAAATTCAATCACATTCAAATTAATCCCGCTGGCACTCGCTGCGCCGTCATTCATCGCTGGCGCCCGCCAACGAACGGCAAAGAAATCCGCTGTGACCGCTTGATAACCGTGAATCCCGATGGCACGGAGCCGTATTTGTTGGCCGACTTCGGGCTGTTTTCTCACTACGATTGGACGGGTGAAAATCAAATTATCGCGTGGGCAGAAACGCCCGAAAAGGGACAGCATTATTATTTGTTCGACGACCAAACGCATAACAAGAAAATCATCGGCGCAGGCGCGCTGGATTGCGATGGGCACGTTACGCTTTCGCCCGATAGAAAATGGCTGCTAACCGATACTTACCCCGATAGAAATAATTTTCGCACCCTGCTGCTTTGGAAATGGCCGGATGGCCCGCGCGTAGACATCGCAAAATTCTATTCGCCTCCTGAACTCGCTGGCCCCTTGCGCTGCGATTTGCATCCTCGTTGGGATAGAAGTGGTCAAAAAATCTGTATTGATTCGGCGCACATGGGCACGCGACAAATGTATATTTTGGATGTGAGCCATGTTATCGAAAGGTAAATTCATGCCTGTTTTGCTTTTGTTTTTGCTGCTGGTTTCGGGGTGTGCTGCACAAGCGCAAAAAGAAAAACCCAAAGACATAATTAATGACGAACCCGTCGCCAAACTGGAAATCGTGCGTCCGCCGCTGCCTCCAACACAGTTGCGCAATCCGTGGCCGCCGGAATGGGAAAAAGCCTTCAACGAACGCGCCGAACACGCCATCGCGCGTTTTGCGGGCAAAGGCTACGGCGGCACTTATTTTGAAAACGAAAAGCGCGCCTACGGCCTTGCCATGACCGATTTTTTGGCGGGCCATCGCAAAAAAGCCATTGACTTTTTGCAGTCCGAAGACGCCAATGCCCAAGAGTGGAATTCGCACACGCTCGGTATAGATTATTTCCCTGCTTTCACGCTCAAGCATCAAATGCGCAAGTATTTTTTGCTGGGCCAGTTTCTCGATGCCGATTACAAAAAGCGGATGTTCGACGCTGCGAAAATTTGGACGGAGCAAGACCCGCTGAATCGCCCGCATCCTAATTTTAAAGACGAAAAAGGCGAAGGCTGGACGCCGTTTTTCAAGAACTCGTGGGTGGATGTGCGTGGCACCGACAACTTGCGTTTTATGCGCGACACGTCGGTCTATTTAATGGCCGAAGAAACCGGCAATGAAACGACAAAAAACCTGTATAAAACCAAGCTCAATGAACACGTTCAGGCGATGTATAACATCGGCATGGGCGAGTGGGATTCGGAAAATTATCTTGGTCATTCGTTAGCGCCGTGGCTCAATGTTTACGATTACGCCAAAGACGAAGAAGCGCGAGGTTTAGCCAAAGCCGCACTCGATTGGGTTTGCACTGCCGCCGCGCTGAAATACTATCACGGTGCCTTAAACGGCCCGACCAAGCGCGATTATTATCATCCTGTGCCGCTCGAAGCCGCCGCCAATATGTTCGCGTTGTATTTCGACGACTACGTTTTGCCGCTGGACAATCCCGAAGTGGATTACGTTCACGTTATCACCAGCAATTATCGCCCGCCACAGGCCGTTGTAGAACTCGCGCACAAAAATTTCACGCGCCCTATGGAAATGTTCTTGGCGCATCCGACTTACGAACATTGGCTACCGGGCGCGGCGGAAAAGCCGGAATTCTTCGAAACGCAATATATCGGCAAAACATTTCTGCTCGGCAGTTTGCCAACTGGCAGTCCGGCAGGTATTTGGGATGTGAACGGCCTTAAAATGCTGGTGCAGAATTCCAAACGCGGCGCCGATTATTTTATTCCGGCCAGTGGCAACGCGCCTGAGAAAATCACAACTTCGACCAACGGCAAGGACACCGTCGCGCAGTTCGGCCCGCTGCTTTTGCACCTCAACGCTGATGGCAAAGCGCCTTTTCATTTTTTCACGCCGCCCGATACAAAAGTCGAGCAGAAAAACGGCGTGTGGTTCTTCCAAATGGAAAACACATGGCTTGCCATTCATCCCCTCAATTTGAATTGGGCGGGCGAAAATGCCGCCGCGACCACCGAAGTGCGCAAACGCGCGCCGGAAGCGACCATTTATTCGGCGCAAGGCACCGGTGATAAGTTTTGCGGCTATGCTCTGGAAGTGGGCGAAGCACCGCAAAGTTACGAACAATTCCGCGACGACGTTTTCGCAAAATCGAAAGTTGAACTTGATGATTTAACTGTCGCCGCTGTGATTCGCGGCGCCAACGGCCATGTTATGCGCGTGCAAACCGTGCCCGGCCAACTGCCGCAAATCTGGCGCGACGGCACGCTGCACGATTGGACTAAGCACTGGGCGCCCTATCAAGGCGCCGATGGGGGCCAATCGCCTGTCGCCGAAGGCTGGAAAACCGGCGCTTTTCAAGTTCAAGCGGGCAATAAATCCTTCGCGGGCAAATTATCGGCGGACGGCAAATACTCGTTCGAGGCCAAACCATGAACATGAAATTGCTGCGCAGTTTTTTGCCTGATAAATAAGACGGTCTGTGATGCCGGGATCACATTTGAGAAGGGCGCCGATACGACGATCACGCGCAGTAAGGCGTCCGGCGCGTGACCGCAAAATAATGCGGGCCGCGATGCGCGATTTGCGCCAGTAAATCTCGTCCCAAATTGTAAGGCAATCGCTTGAGTTTTTGAATCATTTGCGCCATTCGTAGCCGAAACTCATGGTGAAATCAGGCGCGATGTTGCCGAAAAAGGGCGCGTTGTAATTGTGGTAGTCGCCGTTTTCGGAAATCGAAATCCAATACGCGCCGCGCGGCCCGACTTGCCGCTTGTAGCCAATTGAACCGATAACCGGTGTGCCATCGGCGAACGGATTTCCGGTTGTGACAACACGCTTTGCGGCGTCCATTTGCGCAATGACTGAAGCGCGCTGGCTTAGTCGCCACTCAAAGCCCATACCACCTTGTAAGCCGCTTTTTTGCGCGCCGGGAATGGAAGTATTGCCGTATTTCGCGGCGCCAACGTTGCCAAATACGGCCCACTGACGGGCGAATTGATAACGCGCATCAAGCGCCACGCCGCCATCGAAACCGCCGCTGCCGATGAGTTTGCCTTCGCTGCCAGTGGGAAGTTTGAAGGCTATGCGCGCCGCGCTCGAAAACTTGCCGCGCGACAATTGTTTTTTGAGCCAGATTTTGGTGTCGCCCAAACCAAAAGCGCTGCCTTGGTTCACTCCCTGCCCCAATGCGTTTTGAAACAGAAATACGCTGCGTCCGCGCGCCACATTATCGCGGCCAAGCGGGTTATCCGGCCCGGTGCCCGCCAAACCGAGCAGCTTGTGATAAATCTCAATCGGCGCGTCTAACATGCCGCCGTTGCGCGCCGTGATGTTGGTGCCAAGGCCCCATTCCAAATCGCGCCCCAAACCGCGCCGCCACGCCACTTTGAGGCGTTGTGTCTCGAAATCTTCGCTGACGATTTCACCGTTCGGGCCGGGCGCGGGCAAAAGTAAATCGTTGGCGATGTCGAGTTGCAGACCCAGTCGTCGGGCGCCGCGCGGCAATACATCGGGATTTTCTTGCGGAAAATGCAAAAACATCGCTTGCAAAGGCCGCTCGTTTTCCACCGGCAACGGCCCTTGCCACGGTTCGCTGGTTTCATTTTGCGCCGATAAAGGCAGCGCGCACATTATAACGGCCAGAAGAGAATAGAGGATTTTCACGCCAAAAGCATAACGCATCAAATTCACAACATCCAGCCTCGTTTTCTACTCAGTGAGACACGTTTTCTGCTCGGTGAGACACGTTTTCTACGCGGCGAGACACGTTTTCTGCTCGGCGAGATGCATTTTCTACGCGGCGAGACACGTTTTCTACACGGCGAGATGCGTTTTCTGCTCATCCAGCATCGTTTTCTGCGTGTCGAGACGCGTTTTCTATACATCCGGCGTCAATTTCTGCTCGTCCGACATCGTTTTCTTGACGGCGAGACGCGATTTCTGTGTGTCCAGCCTCGTTTTCTATGCATCCGCCCTCCATAAACGTTAGAGGTCTCATTAAAAACGCGCGCGCCCAACGCACTTAAGTGTTGGCTGTTGCCACATTATTCAACTAAACCGTGCCTTGGAGGTGTTTATGCACAAAAATCCAACACCCGAAGTGCTGTTGCGCCGCATCCGTTTTGTTTTGGCTTGTTTCGTCGTGGGACTGATTCTGAGTGGTCTTACAGCGTTTCCCTTGACGTGGGAAGTGAAATTGATGGCTCGTTGGCTGGGAGCGAGCGAAATCGCAACCCCTGCGCAATTTGGCGGCTTTACCGAATGGATTGTCCGCGTGCGCAACGCGCTTGTCGCCACCGACGCGAAATTCCCATTTCTTGCCTATGGCTACGATTGGCTGGCCTTTGCTCATTTGGTGATTGCTTTGGCTTTCATCGGCCCTTATCGTGATCCCGTGCGCAATATTTGGATAATCGAATGGGCTATGTTATGCTGCGTTGCCATCCTGCCGCTCGCGTTTATTTGCGGCCCCATGCGGGGCATTCCCTTTTACTGGCAACTGATTGACTGCTCTTTTGGCGTCGTCGGCATTTTGCCATTATGGTGGTGCCATCGGCAAGTTAAATTGCTTGCATTAAATTTGTGTTAGGCCGCGAAAAAGGGAGAAAATTGGGCCTCTCGTGGGATATACTGGGCTTGGAGGTTGGAAAAGTCATGAAAATTAACGACGTTGCGACGGGTTTGGTGGCCTTGTGCCGCGAGGGAAAGTTTGAGGAAGCTATCGCGACTTACTATGGCGAGAACATCGTGAGTGTCGAAGGCGATGGTCAAACGGCCACGGGTTTGGATGTCATCAAGGGCAAGGCGCAGTGGTGGAATGAGAACTTTGAAGTGCATTCTGCCAAAGTGCATGGCCCATTTGTTGGCAACAGCGGTTTTTCGGTCGTCTTCGACATGGATGTGACCGAAAAAGCCAAAAACCAACGGATGCAAATGGAAGAAGTGGCCGTTTACGATGTCGAAGACGGCAAAATCGTGCGCGAAGAGTTTTATTACAACGGCGGATAACGCAAGACAGCAGGCAATAAAGGCGCGGAGCAATAGCTTCGCGCCTTTGTTGTTTTTAATGGTCGCCGCACAAAACCGGCGCGCTGTTTTGGCATTGGTTGTATATTGTAGTTAAGTCCCCACATTTATCGTAACGTCGCATATTCGCGTGTGATTATGGATAAAATTTTTACCAACACGGCTGAGAGGTTCGTTGCTATAAGCGAGCCGCAAGTTCTTCACGAGAGAGCGCAGGTTTTGGCGCGCAAAGAAATGTCGGAAACGGAAGTCGCGCGCTGCGATGCCGAGCGATTGAAAGTCATCGAATTTCGTTTGGCGCACGAAACTTACGCAATTGAAGCGGCCTTTGTGCGCGAAGTTTATCCGCTGAAAGAGCTGACACCTTTGCCCTGCACGCCGCCGTTTATTTGCGGTATCGTCAACATTCGCGGGCAGATTTTAACGGTTATTGATTTGAAAAAATTCTTTGATCTGCCCGATAAAGGTTTGACCGATCTCAATAAAGTCATTGTGGTGCGCACTCTGCGCCTTGAACTGGGCATTTTAGCCGATGAAATTATTGGCGTGCGCTTTTTGGCGCCCGACGAGATTCAATCTTCGTTGCCGACCTTAACTGGCGTGCGCGCCGATTATTTGCGCGGCGTCACATCCGATAGGAGCGTGGTTTTAGACGCCGCGCGGTTGCTGTCTGATGAGAAATTGATCGTTCGTGACGAAGTTGGCGTAGCCTGAAGTTGAAGTCGCCTGAAGTTGAAAGAATAAGGAGCGGTTTTCATGCGGTGGTTTCTAAATTTTGCGACAGGCCTCAAGTTATCTCTCGGCTTTTTGATGATGATGACTTTTTTGGGCATCGTCATTGGCGTTTCCTACACGCGGATTATGGCTTTACAAGCCTCGCAGAAGCATCTCCACGAAGTTGAAATCGCCAATGTTCGCGATTTGTGGGAATTGCGCTCGCAGCAAAATGCCATTCGCGCCGGTTTGTTATCCATGATGACAGCCACCACGCCAGCAGAACAAAAAATCTGGCGCGATGACGTGGAAACGCGCACGGCAATGGCTGAAAAAGACATTAATAGTCTCAGCAATCGTGTGGGACAATCCACCGCGTTTTTGGGAAAAGTTGAGGAATTAAAGACCATTCAGGACGCGCATCGCCAAACGCGCAACACACAAGTGATGCCTTTGATTCAACAGGGCAAAGACGCTGAGGCGCGGGCGTTTATGATGGGCATTCAAAAAGATCGCTATGACAAAATGCGAGAAATGTCCGAAAGTTTGGGAGAAATGGCCCAGACACGCGCCGACCAAGCTGTCAAAGATTCCAATCAATCTGTTGACGACGCCTTGAAAATCATGAAAAGCGTCGGTTTGGTGGCGTTTTTGTTATCCGGCTTTATGATAATTGCTCTGAGCCGCGCCATTGCCAACCCGCTGCGCGACCTTTCCCATGCTGCCGAACAGATTGCAGGGGGCGATTTATCTCTCAATATAGCAACCGAAACGCGCCGTGACGAAGTGGGCGTGCTGAATAGTGCCTTCGGCAAAATGGTGTCGAACCTGCGCGATGTCAATCGCGAAATTACCGAAGGCGTCAATGTTTTGAGTTCCTCCGCCAACGAAATTTCGGCCTCTACATCGCAATTAGCCAGCAGTTCGGGCGAAACGGCTTCGGCAGTCACCGAAACCACGGCCACCATCGAAGAAATCCGCCAGACTGCGCAGGTCACCAGCCAAAAAGCGCGCAACGTTGCCGATGCCGCGCAACGCGCCGTCAACGTGGCCCAAAATGGCCGCCGCGCTACCGCTGAAACTACCGCCGGAATGCAACGCATTCGCGAGCAAATGGAAGCCATAGCCGAAGGCATGATGCGCCTTTCCGAACAAAGTCAAGCCATCGGACAAATCATCGCCAGCGTGGACGATTTGGCGCAGCAATCGAATCTTTTGGCGGTGAACGCTTCTATTGAAGCGGCCAAAGCGGGCGAGCAGGGCAAAGGTTTCGCGGTAGTCGCCAGCGAAGTGAAAAGTCTGGCCGATCAATCCAAGCAAGCGACGATGCAAGTGCGCGCCATTTTGACCGACATCCAAAAGGCCACGGGCGCGGCGGTTTTGGCAACCGAACAAGGCAGCAACGCCGTGGAAATCGGCGTCACGCAAGCGGAACAAGCGGGCGAAGCGATTTTGGCGTTAGCCGACAGCATAGAAGAAGCCGCGCAAGCCGCCACGCAAATCGCGGCGACAAGTCAACAGCAATTAGTCGGCATGGATCAGGTAGCGCAAGCGATGGAAAGCATCAAGTTGGCAAGCAGTCAAAACGTCGGCGGCGCACGGCAATTGGAAGAAGCCGCGCACAATTTGATGGAGTTGGGAAACCGGCTCAAAGGCGAAGTCGAAAAGTTCAAGACGTGAAAACACGGTAGCATCAGGCCCTTTCATAATGACTCCCGACGAGGAATTTTTAGAAGAACTGCGCGCGGCTTTTCAAATCGAAGCGAGCGAACATTTGCAGTCATTGGCTTCCGGCCTGCTCGAAGTCGAAAAAGCGCCTGCCTCGGCGCCCGCCTCACTCATCGAAACCATTTGCCGCGATGCTCACAGTCTCAAAGGCGCCGCCCGTTCGGTAGACGCGAGCGCGATTGAACGCATTTGTCAGGTTTTAGAAGATGTGTTTTCGGGGTGGAAATATGGCGAACTTTTGCCCGCTGCCTATCAATTCGATGCGCTTTATGCGGCGCTTGATTCCATGGGCGATTTGCTGAAAAAACCGTTGGACAAAACGGAAAACGCCCCGATTGCGGATGTCGTTAGGCGCGTGCAAGCCCTGAAAACCACGCCGCCCTCAAATTTTTCGCCCGAAATCGAAACTCTGCCCGCTGAAAAAGAAATCGCCGCCGATAAATCTGAACCGGAACTCATTGCGCCAACGCCGGAAAAAAGCGCGCTTGATGAAACGGTTCGCATTTCGACGCGAAAATTGGACAGTTTGCTTTTGCAGGCTGAAGAAATGTTGATGCTAAAACTCACCGCCAACGAGCGCGCCGTCGCGCTGCGCGGCGTGGAAAGTTTGCTGGAACCGTGGGAAAAAGAATGGCGCAAACTCTCGCCGTCCTTGCGCCAAGCGCGGCGCAGTTTTGAAAGCAACCATGAAAACAGTGAAACGCAGCAAGTTCAAGCACCAATCGGGAAATTATTGGAATTTCTCGATTGGAATCACGCTTACATCAAAACCTTGGAAAGCCAGTTAGCCGCTTTATCGAAAGCGTCCGAACAAGACAGCCGCATTGCCAATAGTTTGGTGAATAACCTTTTAGAAGACACCAAAAAATTGCTCATGCTGCCGTTTTCAACGCTGTTCAAAGCGTTTCCCAAATTGGTGCGCGATTTAGCACACGATCAGCAAAAAGATGTAACATTAGTGCTTCACGGCAGCGAAATCGAAATTGACAAGCGCATTTTGGAAAGCATGAAAGACCCGCTTATCCATTTGCTCCGCAATTGTATAGATCATGGCATCGAAACGCCGTCAAAACGCCGCGAAGCGGGCAAAAAAGCGCAAGCGACACTAACGATTGCCGTCACGCGGTTAGGCGGCAGTGAAGTGCAAATTAGGGTGTCCGATGATGGCGCGGGCCTTGATGCAGCCAAGATTAACGACGCCGCCTTGAAAAAAGGCATCGCCAGCGCCTCGGAACTGGAAAAAATGGATGAAACGCAGCTTTTATCGCTGATTTTTCAGTCGGGATTTTCCACCAGCGCGATTATCACCAAAATTTCCGGGCGCGGTCTTGGCATGGCGATTGTGCGCGAAAAAGTGGAAAAACTCGGCGGGCGCTTGAGTTTAGACAGCAAGCCGGGCAAAGGCACTGAATTTCGCCTTATTTTGCCGCTGACTTTAGCGGCTTTCAAAGGCATTTTAGTGCGCGTTGCCGGACAAATTTTTGTTATTCCCACCGCTGATGTCGGGCGCGTGGTGCGCATTCGTCCCTTTGAAATTCAAACCGTGGAAAACCGCGAAACGATCACCTTAAATCGCGCCTCGACGGGGCAGGATGTCGTTTCGCTGGTGCATCTGGCCGACACGTTGGAATTGCGCCGCTCTGTTGCCTCGCAATTCGCCGCGCCAGCCGAAGGTTTTCTCGAAGTCATTGTTTTGGGTGCCCGCGAACAACGTATTGCGTTTATCGTGGACGAAATTTTGAACGAGCAGGAAGTGTTAGTAAAAACCTTGGGCGAGCCGTTAGTGCGCGTGCGCAACATCGCCGGAGCCACCGTTTTGGGTTCGGGCCAAGCGGTGCCAATTTTGAACGCTGCGGACTTGCTCAAATCAGCGCAGCGTGTTGGGGCAATGACGGCGAATTCTGGCGGACAAACTGCAACAGCAGAAACGCCAGCCAGCAAAGCCGTGTTGGTTGTGGAAGATTCAATTACAGCGCGGATGTTATTAAAAAACATTTTGGAATCGTCGGGTTATCGCGTCACGACAGCCGTGGACGGCGTGGATGCGCTAACTAATTTGAAAACCGGCGAGTTCGATGCGGTTGTTTCGGATGTAGATATGCCGCGCATGAATGGCTTTGAATTAACAGCCGGAATTCGTCAAGAAAAAAAATGGGCGGGGCTGCCTGTTGTCTTAGTGACTGCCCGCGAATCGCGCGAAGATCGCGAACGCGGCGTAGATGTAGGAGCCAATGCCTACCTTGTGAAAAGCAATTTCGATCAAAGCAATCTGCTCAGTGTTTTGCAGAGGCTTATTTAAGCAGTTTTAAGAAGCGATTTCATGATCAATGTTCTGATTGTTGACGATTCTCCCGTGGCGCAAAAGCTGCTGGCGCGAATTTTAAGTTCCGATCCGGCGCTGTCCATCATGGGTATAGTCAGCAGTGGCGAAGAAGCTTTACAATTTTTAGGGCGGCAGAAACCGGATGTGATTACCATGGATATTCACATGGCGAATCTGGACGGCTATGAAACCACGCGCCGCATCATGGAAGCCGAGCCGCTGCCGATTGTCATTGTAAGTGTGAACGTTGTTCCACGCGAGATGAATCAGGTTTTTCTCGCTTTGGAGGCTGGGGCTGTAGCCGCTGTAGAAAAACCTCCGGGGCCGGGCCATCCCGACCACGAGGCGCTCGCGAAAAAGTTGGTGCAAACGGTCAAAGCGATGGCCGAAGTCAAAGTCATCCGCCGCTGGCCGCGCGCACGGGCGGGTAGTGAAACTTCGCTCCCGCTCTGCCGGGTCAGCAAAATCGAAGTCGTCGCTATCGGAATTTCCACAGGTGGCCCACCAGTGCTGGAAACCATTTTGTCGCGCCTACCAGCGGATTTTGCGGCGCCGATTTTAATTGTGCAGCATATTGCGGCAGGGTTTTTACCGGGTTTGGTGGATTGGCTCACGCAAACCTCCAACTTTCCCGTCAAAATTGCGGCCCACAACGAGCCGCTGCTTCCCGGTCAGGCTTATTTGGCGCCCGATGGTTTTCATATGGGTGTTGCCAAAAACCGTATTTTGCTGCGCGATGCGCCTGTGGAAAACAATCTGCGCCCAGCGGCTTCGTTTCTTTTTCGTTCGGTGGCTGAAGTTTTTGGGGCTAACGCGGCGGGCGTTCTGCTGACCGGCATGGGACGCGACGGCGCCGCCGAATTAAAAGTGCTGCGCGATAAAGGCGCCATAACTTTCGCGCAAGATCAGGAAAGCTCTGTCGTGCATGGAATGCCGGGCGAAGCCATCAAATTGGGCGCCGCGTGCCACATTATGCCGCCCGAACGCATTGCAACGATGTTGATTAGCCTCGTGAACCGTAAATCCTGAAATAATGGATAAATGAGGGGAATGATATGCGGGAAAATGGTGCCGACGTGCGGGAAATCTCTGTTCAAGCCGACGTTTTGATTGTCGAAGACAGCCCCACGCAAGCGCTACGCTTACGTCACACCTTGCGTCGCCATGATTATCAAGCAGTGGTAGCGCAAGATGGCGCGCAGGCCTTGCAAATGTTGCAAGCGGGCCAAGTAAAATTGGTCATCAGCGATGTGGAAATGCCGGTCATGGACGGCTACGAACTTTGCCGCCGCATCAAAGCCGACGCCGCGCTTCGCGATATTCCTGTCATGCTGCTGACCTCGCTTTCGGCGCCCAGAGATATTATCAACGGGCTGGAATGTGGCGCCGACCATTTCATGGTCAAGCCGTATGACGAAGCATGGCTTATCGCACGCATTGGTTTTATGTTGAACGGGCAAAACGTTACAGCGGAGCCGAAGGGCATTGAGGTTTTTTTCGGTGGGCAAGCGCATCATCTGCAAAATATTCCCAGCGTGCAAACCACTGTCGGTTTGCTGCTCGGCACCTATGAAACGACGCTGCAAAAAAATGCCGAATTAAATCAGGCGAAGACGGCTTTGGAAGAACAAGCGCGCGCTTTGGCGCAGTCCAATGCCGAGTTGGAGCAAATTAGCCGCGAATTGCGCGTCCAAAATCAGCATATGCAAGCCGATTTGAATTTGGCGCGCGAAATTCAATCGTCGTTTTTGCCGCGCCAATATCCCAGTTTTCCTCATCATACTTTGCCTTCGGAAAGCGCGTTGCGTTTTTGTCATCGCTGGATTCCCACGACCACGCTGGGCGGCGATTTTTTCGATGTTTTAGCTTTGTCGGAAACCCAAGCGGGCGTTTTTATATGCGATGTGATGGGACATGGCGTGCGCTCGGCTTTGGTGACGGCCATGATGCGCGCTTTGGTTGGCGAACGAACCGCGATTGCCTTGCAACCCGCCGCGTTCATGGCGGAATTAAATCGTCATCTCGTTGGCATTTTGCAGCAAACCAGCAACACAATTTTTGCCTCCGCTTTTTATATGGTCGCCGACATTGAAACGGGCCAATTGACTTATGCCAATGCTGGGCATCCGGCGCCCCTTTGGGCGCGCCGCCAAGCGAATATTGTGGAGCCATTGCCACGCGTTGTCGAATCGTGCGGCCCGGTTTTGGGTGTGTTTGAGGATGCCGAATATGAAGCGCTGAGTTGCAAAATAGATGTGGATGACTTCATTGTTCTTTTTACCGATGGCCTTTACGAAGTGGAAGACGCCAAGCAATCCGGCGACGAGTGGGGCGAAGAACGTTTACTAAACGCCATTCGACAACGCTTAAAACTGCCACCCGCCGCGCTTTTTGATGATTTGATGGCCGAAATTCAAACCTTCTCCGGCACCAGTGAATTTGAAGACGATGTGTGTTTAGTCGGTATGGAAGTGGCCTATTTGGGCGCCTGATTATCATGACTTAGGTTATCTGCGGCAAAGTGGCAGATGTGTCACGCAAAGCGCAGAAAACGTGGGAAAACGTCAGAAAGTATCAATCGCGGCGTTTTTTTTGGCTCCCCGAAAACGAGTTCAGGACAGGAAATGTCTTTTCGGGGCAGGAAAAAAGTCATTGGGCGCGCCAAACGCGGTTTCAGGGAGCCAAAAAAGTCATTGAGCGCGCCAAACGCATTGTCAGGGAGCCAAAAAAGTCATTGAGCGCGCCAAACGTATTGTCAGGGAGCCGAAAAAGTCGTTTTGCGCGCCAAACGCCGGTTAAAGGGGGCCAAAAAAAAGAGTTT
>JANMKN010000221.1:0-42211 GCA_031372065.1 Abditibacteriaceae bacterium
GTTTCCACTCGGCAGTGCGCCGATAAACACGCCGACGGTGCCCCTCAATGCGACTCCCGCCACTGGTGCCAGCGATTTTAGCGGCACGTTTAAGGATGAAAACCTGACTGTCGAAAGCAAAAACGTGCCGGGACAGCCAAATTCTTACAATGGCACCATCAAAATGGGCGCGCAGACGTTTAAATTTAGCGCACAACTGGATGAAGGCGCCTTGCGCGGTGAATTTGAATCGCCGGATGGCAAATTTCCATTTGAGGCGCGTCTTGATGGCCGCACCATGACGATTTCGACGGGCGGCACTAATTATCAATTGGCAAAACAGGGCGGCAATCCGCTGGCAAAACCCAATAATCCCTTGGCGAAGCCGAATCCGCCCGCGCCCGCAAATCCTTTGGCAAAACCGGCGGGAGGCGTGTCAGTTAGCACGCCAGTTGGCGCGCAGAACGCGAATTTGCCGGGCAAAAGTTCCAGCGGCAAGGCGTGGCAAATTTACAAACATCCAACGGGATTGAGCGTGCGTTATCCGCCCGATTGGAAATTGACGCCAAACGAAGGCGCCGCCTTGTTCGCGCCGCCAGATGTCGTGTCCAACGCGCAAGGGCCAACGGAAGTCTATATTTTGCTCGCCAACGGCGCCGAGGGCGTGCAAAGTGTCAACGATCCGCGCGTGATTCCCGAAGTTGAGGCTTCACTGTTGCAACTCGCGCCGTTTTTGCGTCGCGTCGGCACGCCGCAAAGCGTTTCTGCCGGAGGCACGCCGGGCGTGATGGTTTCGTGGGAAGGCGCCAACCCCGTGGGCTTGAACGTGCGCGCCAATGTGCTGATGACCGTGCTAAAAGGCTACGGCATCGCGCTGGTGGCGTTGGGCGATAAAACCAAAATCGCGGCGCGCGAAGGCATTTTAAAAGAGATTTTCGCCAGTCTCGCCGCAGGCGTCGGCGAACGCGACGCCAATTTAGTGGGCCAGTGGAAATTCTGGAGCTATAAAAGCAGCGCCGACGGTAAATTCGGCACAGAACGCACTCGCCGTTTCCTGTTTCAAGCCGATGGCACTTGTTTTTGGCAAAGCAACGGCGAAACCAGCGGCACTGTGCAGGGTCGGGATTCGCTGGGCAACCAAACTTTTGTCGGCGGCGTGGCCGGGCAAAGCGCCAATGGTGACAAAGGCCAATGGACAGCCGGAACGGGCAAACTCTACGTCCTTTGGGACGATGGCACCACCGGCACTTGGGATTACGAAGTGCGCAACACCGCCAACGGCAAACGATTGTTTCTTAAAGGCAATCAAAACCAAGCCGACGAATGGGTGCCAGAATAAGCCTGCGGCAGTTTTAAGTTCTGAATTAGAAGTTTCAATTTCCCTTACGCGGTTGGCTTGTAATCAGTGCTGCCACCCTTCGCTGCTTCAGGGAAATAGGCCTCTAAGCGCAGAGATTAGGTTCCAAATAGTGCTTAAAGGCCTCTGCGGGCTGTCCGCAGAGGCCTTCAAGCACGTTGACAGCTTCTGCGGGCTGTCCGCAGAAGCCTTCAAGCACGTTTGGAACCTCTGCGGAGCGCCCGCAGAAGCCTTCAAGCACATGGATAGCTTCTGCGGAGCGCCCGCAGAGGCCTTTAAGCACGTTGAAGGCCTCTGCGGGCGCTCCGCAGAGGCCTTTAAGCACGTTCAACAGCCTAAAAAGGGCTTTTTTGCCTCGAAGGGGCCTCTCATTTTCGAATTATCGGAGTGGTGTCACACGGAGCGACAACTTAGGGACAAGAGAAAACTCACCTTTCATTTGTTTCCCTGTCACACTGCACTGCGTAAGGTGAGTTTTTAGTTGATAAGGATTCTCGTTTTCAACTCAAAACTCCTAACCCAAAACTCCTAACTTTCTATGCGATCTCGCGTGCAATCAAGTCACATTATCGTGGCGCTGCTGCTTATCGTAGCTCTTGGTTTAGGCTACTATTTGCAAACCAAACAACAAGTGGAATCGCCCTTGCCACGCGCCGGTTTTAACGATGCAAAACCGTTGGGCGGCAAGGGCTATCGCTTGGCGCTTGAGTGGCTCGGTTATACAGTGCGCCGCGTGGATTTCCGTCTCGATAAAATGCCGCCCGATGCGCGTGTTTGGGTTTTGTTGGATCATCAAACCACCTTTTCGCGCCCCGAAATGGATATGCTGCTGCAATGGATCCAAGACGGCGGCACTCTCGTGTGGGCGGCGTCACCAGCCGTTTTGGATTTCTCAACGATGTTCAACGCCAATCAATGGCACCCCGGCAAAGAATTGATGAAGAAATTCAAGATTGAGAATCCGCCGAACTTCGGCGGCATCGCGTCCACCGATTCTCTGCCGCCGCTTTCGCCACTGACACAAGGCGCGCCCGGCGTGTATTGGAACGATGTGAAAAACGCCTCTTCATCGGCAGGGACTTTGGCTGTCAAAGGCGCGCATCTGGAAATCGCGGGCGATGTGCGCGGCGTGCAAGTCGCGCGATTGGATTATGGCAAAGGACACGTTTTTGTGGCCTCCGACGCGCTGATTTTCACCAATTATGCGCTTTCCAAGCCCGACACCGCCGTTTTTACCACCAATCTCGTGCGCGCTCATGTGCCACCTGCGGCGAGTGCTGTGGTTTACTTCGATGAGCGTTCGCACGGCGATGACACGCCGGTTGGTGAAAAAGACATCAACAAAAATTTGGCGTATTATCTTTGGCGCCCGCCGCTGCGCTACGCAGTTTTGCAACTGCTCTTTGCCGGAATTTTGTTGTGGGGCTTGTTCGGGCGCCGCCTCGGTTCGCCGGTGCCTTTGCCAGACCGCGAAAATGTCACGCGCGCTTCGCAATTCGCCGGAGCGATGGGCACGCTGTTGCATAAATCAAATCGCCCTAAAGTTGCCGCCACAGTTTTAGGCGACGAATTTCGCCGCACTTTGGCGCGCCGCTTGGGAATGTCGCCGCATGACAGCGATGCTTTGCTGGCGCAGCGCGCCGCGTTGTTATCGGGCTTGCCCGCCGAGCATATCGAACGCTTGTTGTTTCAGGCGCGCACGCCGATAGAAGATGAAGCCGGATTGTTGAACTTAACGCAGGAAACCGAATACGTTTTGAGGAGGCTGTCTCGTTGATCGAAAATCCAGAAAATAATCAGCCCATTGTTACATCAATTGCCACAGCAGAAACCGAAATTGAAGCGGGCACAACCGCGCCTGTCAAAGAACTCACCGACGCTGTGCGCCGCGAAGTCGCAAAGGCGGTTGTCGGTCAAGATGGCATCATTACGCAGTTTTTGATGGCGATTTTAGCGCGTGGTCACGTTTTGCTCGAAGGCGTGCCCGGCGTAGCGAAAACGCTGACAGCCAAAGCCGTAGCGCATTCGTTGGATATGCCCTTTCGCCGCATTCAGTTCACGCCCGATTTAATGCCGTCGGATGTGGTCGGCACCAACATTTTCGATGCGCGCAGCAACGAATTCAGTTTGCGCCAAGGCCCGGTTTTCACGGGCTGCCTGTTGGCCGACGAAATTAATCGCACGCCGCCTAAAACGCAGGCCTCTTTGCTCGAAGCGATGCAGGAACGCCACGTTACCATTGATGGCGAACGTCATTCGCTGCCTGAATTTTTCACCGTCTTCGCCACGCAAAACCCCGTGGAATACGAAGGCACTTATCCGCTGCCCGAAGCGCAGGTTGACCGCTTTTTAATCAAAGTTTTGATGAGTTATCCGTCGCCCGAAGAAGAAGTCGCGCTTTTAACGCGCGTGCATCACGGTTTCGACGCGCATCAATTGGCCGAAGCGGGATTAAATAAAGTGGCGGGCGAAGCCGAATTGCAACGCGCTCGTGCGGCGGTGCAAAGTGTGAAAGTCAGCGAAGGCGTGTTGCGTTACATTCAGCAAATTGTGGCGCGCACGCGCCATTTGCCGACTTTGATTTTAGGAGGCAGTCCACGCGCTGGCATTGCGCTTTTGGAATGCTCCAAGGCTTTAGCCGCCATGTATGGCCGCGATTACGTCATTCCCGAAGATATAAAAACCGTCGCGCCACCGGTTTTACGCCATCGTTTGCTGTTACGCGCCGAATCTGAAATGGAAGGCCTGCGCGCCGATGATATCGTCCAGTCCGTGGTCAGCGCCATCGAAGTGCCGCGATAAGGCGTGAAAACGTCATTTCGTAGCCGAAAATGTCATTTTCACGCCGGAAAAGGCATTACGTCACCTGAAAATATCATTTCCATGCAGGAAATGATATTACTTCACCTGAAAATGGCATTTTCACGCAGAAAAAGGCATTAAATCGTGTAAAAATGATATTTTCACGCCGAAAAAGACATTCTAATTACTCGAAAAGCGCTATCGAAATTCCACGATGAGATTTGGGGAGAAGATTAGCAACTCCGAATCATCATTCGCTTTCCTTTTCGTAACACGAATAATAATACGGCGTTTGCGCTTCAAATTCACCCGCGCAGGTGTCCACCATTTTGTAAGCGGGCACTATGCCGAATTGTTTGCGGCGGGCGCGCACTTCTAATTCCGGTGCGCCGATGAGTTCGGCGATGTTATGGTCGTTGAAACCCAGTTCTTTGGCTTCGCGCAAAAGGTCGGGCGTCAGATCATTCAAATGCAAGCCGCGCAAGCGCGTTTCCATCGCCACAAGGCGCGACAGTTTGCGCAAAAACCATTTGTCCACGTTGGTTAAATCGTGAATTTCTTCGATCATCATGCCGCGCCGCAGGGCTTCGGTAATGACGAAAATGCGCTCGTCGGTGGGCGTGCGCAAACCTTCTTCGATTTCCATTTCCGAAAGGCGCCCGGTGCCTTTACCGCGCAAACCGTAAACGCCGATTTCGAGTGAGCGCAGTGCTTTCATCAGCGCGCTTTCAAAGCTGCGGTCAATGCTCATCACTTCGCCCGTCGCCTTCATTTGCGTGGTGATGCGCCGATCCGAGCCGCCGAATTTATCGAAGGGCCAGCGTGGGATTTTGACCACGCAATAATCCAAAGCCGGTTCAAAACAAGCCAAGGTTTTCTTGGTGACGGCGTTGGGAATTTCGTCGAGATGCAAGCCGATGGCGATTTTGGCCGAGACGCGCGCAATCGGATAACCCGTCGCTTTGGATGCTAAGGCCGAACTGCGACTCACGCGCGGATTGACTTCGATGACATAATATCTGTCGCTGTGCGGGTCGAGCGCCAGTTGCACGTTGCAGCCGCCTTCGATGCCCAAAGCGCGAATGATTTCGAGGCTTGCGGTGCGCAGCATTTGATATTCTTTGTCGGAAAGCGTCTGCGAAGGCGCGACGACGATGGAATCGCCGGTATGGACGCCCATCGGGTCGAAGTTTTCCATGTTGCAAATGGTGATCGCCGTGTCGTTGGCGTCGCGCATCACTTCGTATTCGACTTCTTTCCAGCCTTTGAGATAACGCTCCAAAAGAATCTGGTGAATCAGCGAACGGTCAATACCGGAGCGCACGAATTGCTCGAATTGCGCATCGTTCCACGCGATGCCGCCTCCGGTGCCGCCCAGTGTGTAAGCGGGACGAATAATCAGCGGATAGCCAACTTCATCTCGGAATTTTCGCGCTTGTTCGACGGTTTCGCAAATCGCGCTTTCGGGCACCGGTTGGCCGATTTGCAACATCGTTTCTTTGAACAAATCGCGGTCTTCGGCCTTTTTGATGGACTGCAACGGCGTGCCAAGCAAAGTCACGTTGTATTTGTCCAAAATGCCCGCTTCGGCCAGTTGATAGGCCATGTTGAGGCCGGTCTGCCCGCCAAGCGAGGGCAAAAGTCCATCAGGGCGCTCTTTGGCGATGATTTGCTCGATAAAGCCGACTGTGAGCGGCTCAATGTAAACCGCATCGGCGGTTTCCGCATCGGTCATAATCGTGGCCGGGTTGGAGTTGACCAAAACCACCGACACGCCTTCCTCGTGCAGCGAAGCGCAAGCCTGTGTGCCAGCGTAGTCGAATTCAGCAGCTTGTCCGATCACAATCGGCCCGGAGCCGATAACCATCACTTTGTTAATGTTTGGATTCTTAGGCATTTTTTCTTGTTCATAGAACGCAAATTACGCAAATCTTCGAGAATTTACGCGAATTTTCTTTTAAAGATTTGGTGAATTCGCGTTCATGGGTGTAATTCGCGTTCAATTTCATCGCTTGCGGGCGGTTTCGTAAATCTTGCGGCGAAACTCTGCTTTGGGGCCGAAGTTAAGCAGGATGCCCAAATCAATTTCGGTAGCTTTCAAATAATTTAAAAGTTGCGCTTCGTGTTGCGGCGCGATGCCGTCGCACACTTTTAATTCAACAATCACGCACTTGTTAACTACCAAATCAGCGAAATAATCGCCGATGGACTGCCCTTTGTAAAACACCTGAATTGGCGTTTGCTGCTGAACGTGAAAACCTTGTTCACGCAGTTCAATCGCCAAAGCGTTTTCGTAATTCTTTTCCAGAAAACCAATGCCAAGCGTATTGTAAACCAGATAAAACGCACCAATGATAGCGCGCATCACTTCTTCTCTGTCGCTTTGCATTTCGGTTTCCTTGAATAGAACGCAAATTTTCGCAAATCTTTTTATAAATTCGCGTTAATTCTCGAAAATTTGCGTAATTTGCGTTCTATTTCTTCCCTTTCACCATATCCGCAAAGTCATCGAACAAATGCGCGTTGTCTTTGGGGCCGGGGCAGGCTTCGGGATGGTATTGCACCGAAAAAATCGGCTTGGTTTTGTGGCGCAGGCCTTCAACAGTTTGGTCGTTCAGGTTAATATGCGTGATTTGCACATCGTCCGGCAGGCTTTCGGGAACGAGAGCGTAGCCGTGATTTTGCGTGGTGATATGCACTTTGCCGGTGATTAAATCTTTCACCGGATGATTGGCGCCGCGATGGCCGAATTTGAGTTTGAAAGTGTCGCCGCCCAAAGCGCGTCCCAAGATTTGGTGGCCCAAACAAATGCCGAACATCGGCATTTCAGGTTTTTGTTCTTGAAGTTCGCGCACTACATTCACTTCGTCGTCCAGCGAACGCGGATCGCCGGGGCCGTTACTCAGCATCAATCCATCGGGTTTCCATGCCATGATTTCCTTCGCGCTGGCGGTGCAAGGCAAAACCACGACTTCCAAACCGCGCGCGCTCAGGCTGCGCAAAATGTTGTATTTGGTGCCGTAATCGAGAACGACCACGCGCGCTTCGGCATCCAGCGGCATTTCCCATTGTTCGGGCGGCGTGTTGGCCTGCCCTTCCTGCCACTGAAACGCCTTTTGTGTGGTCACTTCGCGCACATAAGTGCCGGTGTCGTAAGGCGGCAGATTTTTGAGCGTTTGCAAGCCCTCAGCGGCGCTATGTTCGGTGGTAATCATGCCGAGCATGACGCCCGCGTCGCGCAATCTTTTCACTAAAGCGCGCACATCTATGCCCGCGATGCCGGTCAGATTGTGCTTTTTCAGATAATCATCGCCGGAAATTTCGCTGCGATAATTGGACGGCACTTCGCACATTTCCTTGACGATAAAACCTTCCACTTGCGGGCCGAGGCTTTCGCCATCCTGCGAATTGAGGCCGTAATTGCCAATCAGCGGGTAAGTGAGCGCCACCAACTGCCCGGCATAGCTGGGGTCGGTGAGAATCTCCTGATAACCCGTCATGGAGGTGTTGAAAACGACTTCGCCAGTCACGCTTCCCGGCGCGCCGATAAGCGTGCCTTCGTAAACCGTGCCGTCAATTAAGATGAGTAATGCTTTCATTTTTCGATTTTTGCCGTCTTAAACGACTCGTTTTCCCTGCGGAACTGCTTTAGTTCTCCCGGTAACTGCTTTAGTTCTCCCGGCAACTGCCTTAGTTCTCTCGGTAACTGCCTTAGTTCTCTCGGTAACTGCCTTAGTTACCTCGGTAACTGCCTTAGTTACCTCGGTAACTGCCTTAGTTACCTCGGTAGCTGCCTTAGTTACCTCGGTAGCTGCTTTAGTTACCGAGAGAATAATGGTTATTCTCGCCAAAAATGCCGCATTTTACTCGGTCAATCCCGTCAAATTCATCTCGCGCGGGCTTTCCACGATGTAATCCGAGTGCAATTCGTGTTTGGTTCCAGCGGTCAGATTGAGTTTCCACGTCAGGATGCCCAAATCGTCGGTTTCCGGCGGCGGCGCCGGATGATGCGGCTTGACTTTGATTTGCTCGTGACGCGCCACCGGAATCTGGTCAAGAATTGTTAATTCCACACGATGCGCTTTGCCGTTTTCGACTTCGATTTTATAGCCGAAATTCTGCCGCCGCACGTTGCCGATCAAGTTTTTGTCCACTTCGCGCCGCACCAGTTCACGTTTGGCGCGCAGTTGCTCGTCGGGGCCGAGGAACAGTTTGAATTCCTGATTCGGCGCCGTTTTTTGCATCTGTGCGGCACCAATAAAGGCGCCATCGCGGTAAATGTTGGCCTGGCCCGCGAGCAGCGAAAGGCCGCTGTCGTTGAGAATCGTCGCGCGCAGATATGCAAATTCGGTGCGGCGCGGAATGGCTTGGTAATCGAGACGAATCGGAAATTCATGCATGGCAATCGTGCCGCGATGCGCCTCCCCATCAGCGGGCACGCTCAAACGGCGCGGCAACTCATAACTCACACCCGCGCCACTGCTTTCCACTTTAGCGGCTTCCGGCGCGGCAATAATTGGGGCGGGGGCGGCCACAGATTGCGGTGCTGCTATACAAGCATCAAGCATCGAGCCAATGGTGTCTTCATCTTCAGGTGTAGCGCGCCTCGCTTTCATCATTGGCGCTGCGGCCATCGCCATCGCGGGCATAGCCGGACGGAAAACATCCACATAAAGCGGCGCTAACTTCGGCGGCAGCGTGCCTAAATTGGGTTGCGCGGTGGAAAGTGTCAGCGTTACATCGTTCCAATCTTCGCCAGTATTCTGCGTGATTTTGGCGAGATAACTCAGTTGCAATTTGCCTTCGAGCAAGCCGTCGGGTGAATCGGGAGGCAAAAGCTGCACGCGCGCATCGTAAAGCGGCTGCCAACGCGCGCCGGGCACCGTGTAAATCACTTCTAAATCGAAATTGCCTGCACCGGCGCTTTCCACTGAAATCGTGACGCCCATTTCGCTGCGTTTTGTGCCGCTTTGAAATTGCTTGAGGCGCTGGCCGAGCATGACTTGCTTTTCCGAATTGGCGCGTTCTTCTTCTTTCAAAGCGGCGCGTTGCTGATTAATGTTTTCCTGCTGCGCTTGCGAGAAATCCAACATTTGCACGATGCTTTCCAGCGAAGTCGTGCCTTCGGCCAAACCGCGCGCGAAGCGTTTGGCGGCGCTATCTGACAATTCGCGCACGGTTTTTTCGCGCTGATACAAAATATCAGCGCGCTGCTTGATTTCGCCGCCTTCATCTTGCGCGGCTTCAAGTTGCGCTTGCACTTCGCGCACTTCTTGATGCGGCGTTTTTTCGAGAGGCCGCAGTTTGCTTTCGACGCCTAAGATTTTCACCGCGACAGTGCCGCTGCCACTTGCGCGCAAGGAATTTTCATCCAGCGCGGCGGGCAAACCGGCAATAACAAGCTCTTGTGCGCCGCCTTCGAGTTGAACGGCAGCGCGCCGCGTGATTTGCGCGCGGTCAGAAAAAACCGTGACTTGTGAAATAAGCGCTTCAATGTCCATGATGCTTTTCTATAGAACGCGAATTACGCGAATTGCCGCGAATCTTCTTTAAAAGATTTCCGTAAATTTGCGAAATTTGCGTTCTATTTCTGCCAAATGATCGCTCCGTCCACGATGGTTGTCACCACTTGGCCGATCATTTGGTGGCCGTCGTAAGGCGTGTTTTTCGATTTGCTCGCCAAATCTTCTTTTTTCACTGTCCAACGCGCCGCCGGGTCGAAAATCGTCACATCGGCGGGCGCGCCAACTTTTAAAGTGCCAGTCGGCAAATTCAAAATTTTGGCGGGCGCGATGGTCATTTTTTCAATGACTTGCGGCAACGTCAAATGGCCGGGTTCGACCAGATATTTCAGCGCGACGCCGAGCATAGTTTCGAGGCCGATAATGCCAAACGGCGTGTTGTCGAATTCGCGCTCTTTTTCGTAAGCGGCGTGCGGCGCGTGGTCGGTGGCAATGGCGTCAATCGTACCATCGCGCAGGCCTTCAATCAGCGCGTCAATGTCTTCTTGCGTGCGCAAAGGCGGGTTCATTTTCGCATCGGTGTTGTAATTCCGGCACGCTTCGTCGGTCAGCGAAAAATGGTGCGGGCCAACTTCGGCGGTCACTAAAACACCATCGGCTTTGGCGCGGCGAATGGTTTCAACGGCGCCTTTGGTGGTGTTGTGCAAAATATGAATGCGATTGCCAACTTCGCGCGCGATGGCGCAGGCTTTAAAAACGGCGATTTCTTCGGCGACGCGCGGCATTCCGCGCAAACCGAGTTCGTTGGAAACCGCGCCCTCGTTCATCACGCCGCCGCCTCTGCCTACTCCAGCGTGGCCGCCGCCGGTGAGCGCGATGTCTTCGCAATGCAGCATCGTGACAAGGTCGCAGGTTTTGGCGTATTCAAAACAGCGGCGCATAAAACCGGCGTCTTGAATCGGAAATGCATCATCGGAAACCGCGATGGCGCCGGATGCTTTCAGTTCGGCCATTTCGGAAAGCTGTTCGTTTTTCGCCGCGACGGAAACACTGGCAATCGGCAAGATTTTCACGCCGTTGCCTTCAGTTTTGGCGCGCTCCAAAATATCCGACACCACGCTGCGATTATCAATCGGTGGATTGGTGTTTGGCATCACGCCAATTGTTGTCACGCCGCCGCGCGCCGCTGCTGCTGTTACGCTTTGCGTGTCTTCTTTGTATTCCTGCCCCGGCGTGCGACCATGAACGTGAATATCTATCAAGCCGGGACAAACGATGAGGCCTTCGGCCTCCAAAGTGCGAAGTTCGGATTGCGGAATGCGGAATGCGGAGCCGACTGCCGACACTTTGCCGTCTTCAATCAGCACATCGCAGACTTCGTCCAAATTTTGCGACGGGTCTATCACGCGCCCGTTTTTGATGAGAATCTTCATTAAAATAATCCGCTCGGATTGTCTTTGGTGATGCCAAAAGCGGCTTTGGCCGTTGGCGTCAGCAAAAGCGCGGTGCTAAGGAGCATGGCAACGGCGGCAACAGCGATCACGGGCGGGTAAAAGTTGGCTTGAATCGGTTCGTCAGCGGGCAACAGAGAACGGCTCACCACATTGCCAATGCTGGCTAACAAGTTCACAATTCCGGCGCCACCGCCAATCAAAGTCGCCACCCACCAAGCCCAAATGCGTCGCTCAAACAATCCACTGGCGATGAAAAACGTGGCGCCGAACCAAAGAAAGCCACGCAGTAAATCATTGCTGTCGAGATTGCCGCCCGCCTTCGGATCGCGCCACAAAAAACTGTTCAAAGCCAGACACACGCCATGCACAATAAACAGCGCGCCCGCGATTTTGACATTCTCCGGCAAGCGTCCCTCGTCGGCTTTGTCTTTGGGATTATTGCTTGCCCAAAGCGCCGGATCGGGCAGCGGTTTGTCGCGCGTTTCCGCAGGAAGAGGCATTTTCGATGGCTCATCGAAGGGCGTCGCTGATTCGTCAGCTTCGATCAAATCGTCGTTTGCGAAATCGTTGTTTTCCTTCACGCCTTGCCTCCTCGAAAATCAATCTTCTTCGCTGCCGCCGAGCAGCAAATAAAGCAGCGCCATACGCGTGGCGACGCCGTTGGTGACTTGCGGCAGAATCACACTTTTGTCGCCGTCGGCGATGTCGTCGGCAATTTCCACACCGCGATTCATCGGGCCGGGATGCATCACAATAGCATCCGCTTTGGCTTTCGACAAGCGCTTTTGATTCAAGCCATACAATGCTGCATATTCGCGCACGCCGGGCAAATACACGCCGTCCATGCGCTCGTTTTGCAAACGCAGCATCATAATTACATCGGCGCCTTCCACGGCGTTGTCGCAGTTGGTTTCGAGGCGCGCTCCGACCCGCCCAAATTCGCGCGGCAAAAGCGTATCGGGGCCGCAAAGCGTGACATTGGCGCCGAGTTTTTGCAGTCCATAAAGATTGGAGCGCGCCACGCGCGAATGCAAACAATCGCCGATAATTGTCACATTCAGGCCGTCAATTTGGCCTTTGTTGTCGCGAATCGTCAGCAAATCGAGCAAACCTTGCGACGGATGCTCGTGAAAGCCATCGCCCGCGTTGATAACGCTGCCCTTCAAATAGCGCGCGGCCATTTCGGGCGCTCCGGCGTTCGGGTGGCGAATAATCACGCAATCGGCGGTCAGCGCATCAAGTGTCAACAGCGTGTCTTTGAGACTTTCGCCTTTAGCTGCCGAACTTTGCGCGACGGCGATATTAATCGCTTCGGCGCTCATGATTTTGGCCGACAGTTCAAAACTGGTGCGTGTGCGCGTCGAATTTTCAAAAAACAGCGTGATGACACTGCGCCCGCGCAACGTCGGCACCTTTTTGACGGGCCGCGCCAAAATTTCTTTCATGCGCGAGGCCGTATCGAGGACGAGTTCAATTTCGCCCGCGCTCATTTCGCGCAGTCCCAAAATATGTTTGCGATTTAATTTCATCAGGATTAAACACAAAGACACAAAGGCGCAAAGAAGAAAAGGGAGAGGATTTTGTTTGTTCTTCCCCAAAAAACCTCAAAAATCTTTGCGTCTTTGTGTTTCATGGTGTTTTTTCGATTCGCACAACGTCGTCTTCACCCGAAGTTTCTTTCAGCAGCACTTTGACTTTTTCGTAGCGCGAAGTCGGCAGGTTTTTGCCGACAAAATCGGCGCGAATGGGCAGTTCCCGATGGCCGCGATCTACCAAAACGGCGAGTTGCACCGAAGCCGGACGGCCCAAATCGTTGAGCGCATCCAATGCGGCGCGCACGGTGCGTCCGGTGAACAAAACGTCGTCCACTAAAACCACGATTTTGCCGTCAATCGAAAAATCCACGCGCGTGTCCTGCGGCGCCACGATGCGGCGCACATAATCGTCGCGATAAAGCGCCACATCTAAGGCGCCGGATGGCACTTTGCAATTTTCGATTTGCTCCAAATGCGCCGCGATGCGCCTCGCAATCGGCACGCCATGACGCGGCACGCCAATGACGACCACATTACCCACGCCGCGATTGCGCTCGGCGATTTCATGCGCCACGCGTTTTAAGGCGCGCGCAATATCGCCTGCATCCATCACGCTGCGCCCGGTTTTTTCGTCGGTATTATTGTTTGTTTCCGCCATTTTTTGTCGTTTACGCCGCCCTCAGCCAATAAAAAAGCCCTGACACGCCGAAAGAAAGATTCTTTCAGGCGCGCAGGGCTTTTGAAAAGGAAAATCCGTGTTGTAAAAACTCAGTCATAACCGCCCTTGCGCGCCTCACGGGACACGCTTAAAAGTGCGAAATCTTCGCCAGTATAGCGGCGCCACGGGCCAAAAGTCAACGCGCCATCTCATTATAAAACCCTTTCTACTAAACTGCGAGCCATGAGAAATTCCATGAAAATTCTTGTGCCTCTGTTTATGGTTTGCAGCGCGTTTATGCTTGGTTCGTGCGCGCCCGCGCAGCAAAACCAGCAACAGAATCGCAATTTGCCGCCAAATGTGAAAGCGTTGCGCGACCTTGCATACGCCAAAGAAAGTCCGGCGCAAAAGTTGGATTTATATCTGCCGGAAAAAGCCGAGGCGCCGTTGCCGCTGATTATTTGGGTTCATGGCGGCGCGTGGCTGGGTGGCGATAAAGCGCAGTGTCCGGCGCTGGGCGCCACGCGCAATGGCTATGCGGTGGCGAGTATCAATTATCGCCTGAGCCAAGAAGCGATATTTCCGGCGCAAATCGAAGATTGCAAAGGCGCCATTCGCTTTTTGCGCGCTCATGCCAAAGAATACAATCTTGACGACAAGCGTTTTGGCGTGTGGGGCAGCAGCGCGGGCGGGCATTTGGTGGCGCTTTTGGGCACTTCTGGTGATGTGCAAGACCTCGAAGGCAAAGTCGGCGGCAACGAAGATTTTTCCAGCCGCGTGCAAGCAGTTTGCGATTGGTTCGGGCCAACGGATTTCATGAAAATCGGCGATTTTCCCAGTAATCTCAAGCATAACGCGCCCGAATCGCCCGAATCGAAGTTAATCGGCGGCGCGATTTTAGAAAACAAAGAGAAAGTGGCCCGCGCCAATCCGATTACTTATCTCACCAAAGACGATCCGCCGTTTCTTATTATGCACGGCGATAAAGATATGACGGTGCCGCTTAATCAAAGCGAACTGCTGCGCGATGCCTTGCAGAACGCCAAAATGGACGTGCAATATCAGGTTATTGAGGGCGCCGGACACGGTTTTGGCGGCCCGCAAATTATTCAAACAGTGCGGGCGTTCTTCGATAAGCATTTAAAAGCGGTCAAATGAAAGGCAGCCTACCGAAAGCGTGGCGCGTCCCGCGAAGGGTAAAACTGCGAGGTGAGAATATGCCGATTTACGAATATGAACCATTATCCGGCGAGTGCCCGTTTTGCCGGGGCCGCTTCGAGGAGCTGCAAAGCGTGGGCGACCCTCCTTATGAAATGTGTCCTTCCTGCGATGTGCCATGCAAACGCGTCATATCGCGCCCCAATGTGAAACGCTATGACCGCGCCGACAGTGGCGTATTGAGCAAGGAAAACATTGAACGACAGGGCTTTTTGCAATACAAAAAGGCCGGAAAAGGCGTTTGGGAGCGCACCGCCGGCACCGATGCGCAAGGCCCACGTATTTTGAAAAAAGATGGCGGCACGGCTGAGGGATAAAGGATAAAAAGCGCTTGAGGCATACGACATAGCAACACCAAGCGCCAGTTTTATCCCTCAGCCTTCAGCCCTCATCCTTTGCAGATAATGCCCCCCTGTGTTAGCCTGATTCGGGCGTTTTTAGGTGAGCAAGTTAGCTTATGTCCAACGAAAAACAGCCGGAAAAGCAGCCGCACGAAGAAGTTGTCAGCCCAGATGTAAATTGGGACGAGCAGATTGATTTCCTGCGTGGTTTGGCACACATCGTCAAAGACGAGCGCTTGAGCGAACTCAGTGTGGAATCGAATGGGGTGCGCCTCCATTTCAAAGGCGCGGTGCCCGGCGTGGTCGTTGCGGCGCCTCCAGGCGGCAATCCTGCGCCTGCGGGTGGCGCATCGGGCGAAAGTGGCGCGGTGGCTGTGGTTTCGCCGATGGTGGGCGTATTTTATCGCTCGCCCTCGCCCGCCGACCCGCCTTTTGTCGAAATCGGCGATGCGGTGCAGGCCGGACAGGTAATCGGCGTGGTGGAAGCGATGAAAGTGTTCAACGAAATCATCAGCGATGTCGAAGGCAGCGTGGTCGAAATCGTCGCGCAGAATTCCGAATTAGTCGAAACGGGGCAAACGCTTATTTTAGTGCGAAAGTTATGAGTGCTGACTGATGGGTTCTTTTTACTCATCACTCACCACTCATCACTATTTATGAAGATACATATTGGCATTTTAGGTTTGGGCACCGTGGGCTGCGGCACGTTGGATGTGCTAAAACGCAACGCGGCCATCATTGCGCCTCGTGCTGGCTGTGAAATTGTTGTCAAGCGCATCGCCACCAAGCACCCCGACAAACCACGCCCCATTGAAATAGATAAAAGCCTCGTGACCGCCGATGTGGACGAGATTTTAAACGACCCCGACATTAAAATCGTGGCCGAACTGATTGGCGGCGTTGATCCCGCGCGCGATTATGTGATGCGCGCTATCGCAGCGGGCAAATCAGTTGTCACCGCCAACAAGGAACTGATCGCCAAGCATGGCGTGGAAATCATCGCAGCAGCGGAAAAAGCGGGCGTGGATTTTCTCTTTGAAGGCAGCGTGGGCGGCGGCATTCCGCTGATTAATCCGCTGCGCGAAAGCCTCGCGGCCAACCGCGTGCGCGAACTTCTCGGCATCGTCAACGGCACCACCAATTACATCCTCACCAAAATGACGCGCGAGGGCAGCAGTTTCGACGATGTTCTGGCCGAAGCGCAAAAACTTGGCTACGCCGAAACCGACCCGACAGCCGATGTGGATGGCTTTGATTCGATGTATAAGCTGTCCATTTTGGCCAGTATCGCGTTCAATGCGCCGATTAACATCAAAGATATTCACCGCGAAGGCATTCGCGGCGTTACGGCGCGCGACATCGAATATGCCAAGGAATTGAATTACGTCATTAAATTGGTGGCCTTGGCGCGACAGCACGACGATGGCGGCCTCGAATTGCGCGTCCACCCGGCTTTGATTTCCGCGCAGCATCCTTTGGCGAACGTGAACGATGTGTTCAACGCGGTTTTCGTGCGCGGCGATGCTGTCGGCGATGTGATGTTTTACGGGCGCGGCGCCGGAGCCGACCCGACGGGTTCAGCCGTTGTCGGCGATATTATCGAAGCGGCGCGCAACCTTGGCGTCGGCGGGCGCAATCGCGTTCATCACGAGCCAACACACGCGCCGCATATCCGGCCTTTTAGCGAATCGAAAACGCGCTTTTATGTGCGCACGCAAGTGCCCGACGAGCCGGGAATGCTCGCGCAAATCGCCACTGCCTTCGGGCAACACGGCGTCAGCCTCGAAAGCATTGTGCAAAAGAAATCGCACGAAGGCATCGCCGAAATTGTGTGGATGACACACGATACTTCGCAAGCCAACATGGATTCTTCGCTTGCCGCTTTTGAAAAGCTCGAAGCCGTGCGCGAAGTCTCGTCGCTCTTGCGTGTCGAAGGCAATTAGTTTGTTTTTATGAGACACAAAGACACAAAGAATTCGAAAGACTCCTTAGACAAAATGCCTCTGAAATCTCTTTCTTTATCTTTGTGTCTTTGTGTTTAAAGGTTTCAAGATGAGTAGAAGCAAAGTTTGGCTGGGCCTGATTGAAGAATTTCGCGCGCATTTGCCGGTCAGCGAAAGCACGCCGGTTATCACGCTGCAAGAAGGCAACACGCCTTTAATTCCGGCGCCGCGTTTGGCCGAAATTATCGCGCCGGATGTGGAATTGCATCTTAAATTCGAAGGCGCTAACCCGACGGGTTCTTTCAAAGACCGGGGCATGACGATGGCGGTTTCCAAAGCCGCCGAAGATGGCGCCAAGGTCGCTATTTGCGCCTCGACGGGCAACACTTCGGCCTCGGCAGCCGCGTATTGCGCTGTGGCTGGCATTCGCTGCGTGGTATTGCTGCCGCAAAACAAAATCGCCATGGGAAAATTGGCGCAAGCTCTGGTGCAGGGCGCGACGGTTTTGGCTATCGAAGGCAACTTCGACGAAGCCCTCACCATTGTGCGCGAACTGACGGCTTCACACCCGATTTCGATGCTCAATTCGCTCAATCCCTATCGCATTGAAGGCCAGAAAACCGGCGCTTTTGAAGTGTGCAGCTTTTTGGGCAGGGCGCCCGATTTCCACGCCATTCCGGTGGGCAACGCCGGTAATATCACCGCCTATTGGAAGGGCTACAAGGAATATCACGCGGCGGGCGAAATTGAATCGCTGCCGAAGATGATTGGCTTTCAAGCCTCAGGCGCGGCGCCGCTGGTTTTGGGATATGGCGTGGACAAACCCGAAACCATCGCCACCGCCATTCGCATCGGCCATCCGGCGCGCGGCGACGAAGCGCTGGCCGCGCGCGACGAAAGCGGCGGCCTCATTGACATGGTGACCGACGAAGAAATTTTGCAAGCGCAAAAACTCGCCGCCTCGCTGTCCGGCGTTTTTGGTGAACCGGCCTCTGCCGCGCCCTTGGCCGGCTTGAAAAAGCTGTCCGACAGCGGCTATTTCAAAGCGGCGCGCGAAGCCTTAGGTCGAAAGCCAATTGTCGTTTCAGTTGTAACAGGCCACGGCCTCAAAGACCCCAACACCGCCATCGCCATCGGCGGCGAACCCATCGTTTGCCCCGCCAACAACGAAGCTGTGCTACACGTGATGGGTTTTTAAAGCATCCAGCACGTAAAAAAGGCGCCACGCGATTCGTTTCGCGCGGCGCTTTTTGAATTGAACGACTTTTATAGCCTTACGCCGGTTGAAACCGACGTCTATAAGAGCCAAGGCCACCGTCGTGGCCTCAAAATGGATGTTGGGAGCCTGCGAAGGCAGGCTTTGCCCTGCCAGACACCGGTTTCAACCGGTGAAAGACAAACCCGCATCACTGATTACAAAGCGCATAACGTGAAGCCTTCGCCCTGTTAGTGGCTATACAACGTTTCCGACGATGTTTTTGTCGCAGAGACTGCCTCGCCACTTGTCTACTTCTACCAATTCATACCGTGTAGTCGTCTACGCAGCGTCTGTGCAGGCTCACGTGTTTTGTGCATCTGGTCATGTAAATCCTATATATGCTTATGTAATTCGTGTATGTGGTCATATAATTTATGCATGCATTCATGTAATTCGTGTATGTGGTCATGTAATTCATGTATGTGCTTGTGCAACGCGTGTATGTGCTTATACAAATCGTGTATCTACTTGTGCAAATCCTATATGTGGTTTCTTAGTTTTACATAAGCATATACACGAATTTCATGATCAGATGCACGATTTGTATAACCAAATACACGAATTACATGACTACATACACGAGTTACATAAGCACACATAGGATTTGCATGACCAGATGTAAGAAATTCATAAGCATATACATGAAAACTATGAGTGTATACACGAATTGTATAACCGTATATATAAATTGTATGATCACATATAAGAAACTCATGATCATACACACGAAATATATGAGCCTATACAAGCTCTGCGTGCCTTTTGGGAATAGATAAGGGGATATTTATATGGAAATTTACCGGAAAATTCTCTATGCTAACATAGTAGCAGGGCACCATTCATGCTCTATTCAGCGCGGATTCAACCCCCAAGGAGATTTATTCAATGACCGACAAGAACGGCGAGCCAGTCGCTAATGACAAAGATAAAGACCTCGCGTCTTACACTACCGAAGATCGCACCCCGATGAGCACCAATCAAGGCCAGCCGATTGCCACCGATCAAAATTCGCTGCGCGCTGGCAAGCGCGGCCCGACGCTGCTCGAAGATTTCATTCTGCGCGAGAAACTTCAGCATTTCGACCATGAGCGCATTCCCGAACGCGTGGTTCACGCGCGCGGCGCGGCGGCGCATGGCGTTTTTGAACTGTTTGAATCGCTCGCAGAATACACCACCGCCAAAGTTCTCACCGATACTTTGCTGAAAACGCCGCTGTTTTTGCGCTTTTCGACAGTGGCCGGTTCGCGCGGCTCGGCGGACACCGCGCGCGATGTGCGCGGCTTTGCCGTCAAGATGTATACGCCCGAAGGCAACTGGGACATCGTCGGCAACAACATTCCGGTTTTCTTCATTCAGGACGCGATTAAATTTCCCGACCTGATTCACGCCGTCAAGCCCGAACCGAACAACGAAATTCCGCAAGCGGCCTCGGCGCATGACACGTTTTACGATTTCATTTCGCTCACGCCCGAAGCGATGCACATGATTATGTGGGTCATGAGCGACCGCGCCCTGCCGCGCAGCTACGCCATGATGGACGGCTTTGGCATTCACACTTTCCGGCTCATTAACGCCGAAGGCAAAAGCACTTTCGTCAAGTTTCATTGGAAGCCGGTTTTGGGCGCGCATTCGATTTTGTGGGACGAAGCCGTAAAACTCGCCGGTCAGGACGCCGATTTTCATCGCCGCGATTTGTGGGAATCCATCGAAGCCGGCAATTATCCGACATGGGATTTCGGCGTGCAACTTTTGGCCGAAGAAGACGAAATGAAATACGATTTCGATATTCTTGACGCGACGAAATTGTGGCCCGAAGATTTGATTCCGATTAAGCGCGTGGGCCGCATGACGCTCAATCGCAACCCGGACAATTACTTTGCCGAAACCGAACAAGTGGCGTTCATGACGACCAACATTGTGCCCGGCATTGACTTTAGCAACGACCCGCTTTTGCAAGGCCGCAATTTTTCGTATCTCGACACTCAGCTTTCGCGTTTGGGCAGCCCGAACTTCCATGAACTGCCGATTAATCGCCCGGTTTGTCCATTTTCCAACAATCAGCGCGATGCGCATATGCGCCACACCATCAACAAAGGCCGCGTCGCTTACGCGCCTGCGTCGCTTGATGGACATTCGCCCGACGAAGCGACGGCGGGCACAGGCATTATTAGCTACGAAGAGCAGGTTTCGGGGCCAAAAGTGCGCGTGCGCAGCGAAAGTTTCGGCGACCATTACGGTCAAGCGCGCCTCTTCTGGAACAGCATGGCGCCGTTTGAAAAAGAACACATCGTTAAAGCCTTGTCGTTTGAAATGAGCCAACTCGAAACCAAAGAAGTGCGAGTGCGAATGCTTGGCAATCTGGCGAAAATCAACGAAGTCATGGCCGCGCAAATCGCTTTAGGCATCGGCGAAGAAATGCCTGCATCGAAGGAAAAACCGGGCAGCATTCCGTCGGGCACAGCCGATTCCGCTGATGAAATCGCGCTTTTAGCGGGCGCCGAATCACCAACCAGCGCGTCGGGCGGCTTGCAAAAAACCAGCGGCTTAAGCCAAGCCGAAGGCCAGCCGCAATCGCCCAAAGGTCGCAAAATCGCCATTTTGACCGGCAAAGGTTCGTTCACCAAATGCATCGAAACCATGATGGAAAAACTGGCTGCCGAAGGCGCGATGGGCGTTGTTGTCGGCCCGCATCCGGGCGAAATCGAAGGAGATAAAGGCCCGTTCACGGCCAAGAAAACCTACGCCAATAGCAGTTCGGTGCATTTCGACGGCATTTATGTGCCCGGCGGCACGGGCATCGCCACGCTCATCAAAATGGGCGACGCACGCAAGTTCATAGATGAAGCCTACAAGCACGGCAAGCCCATTTCCGCTTCGGGCGAAGGCGTGGAACTCGTCAACGCTTCCGAATTCGGCAAGCAAACCGGCGGCAAAGCCCCCGGCGTGTTTTTAGCGCCCGATGGCAACGCGTTGAGCGTGTGCGAAGATTTAATTGCGGGCGTGGCGCAGCATCGTTTCCGCGACCGCAAAGATGTCGGCGCGATTTCGGCGTAATCCCGTTGTAAAACGCAAAAGCGCCGCGCGATTTTTCATTGCGCGGCGCTTTTGCGTGGCTTTTGGGAGACAACACGCGGGTTTTGCTAAAATCTGCTGCGGACTTTGTGAATAGAGAATCATGTTTGAACCATTTGAAGGCGTGCCCGATTATCCCCAATTAGAGCAGGAAATTTTGTCTTTCTGGGACGAGTTTCAAGTTTTTAACCGCTTGCGCGAGCAAACCGAAAACGGCGAGCGTTGGAATTTTCAAGACGGGCCAATTACGGCCAACAACCCGATGGGCGTGCATCACGCCTGGGGCCGCACTTATAAAGATATTTTCGACCGCTATCACGCCATGCGCGGGCGCCGCTTGCGCTGGCAAAACGGCTTTGATTGCCAAGGTTTGTGGGTCGAAGTCGAAGTCGAAAAAGCGCTCGGTTTTTCCGGCAAACCGGACATCGAACGCTACGGCCTCGCCAACTTTTCGCGCGCCTGCCGTGAGCGCGTCGAAAAATTTGCGGGTGTTATCGAAGCGCAATCGAAGCGCCTCGGAATGTGGATGGATTGGCCGCGTTCGTATTTCACCTTCGACGATTCCAACATCGAACACATTTGGCTTTTTCTCAAAAAATGCCACGACGAAGGCTGGCTGGCGCAAGATTATCGCGTCATGCCGTGGTGCCCGCGTTGCGAAACCAGTTTGAGCCAGCACGAAAGCGCCGATTCGTATAAAGACATCACGCATCAGAGTGTCTACATTCAGTTGCCAGTGGTCGGTGGTCAGGGGCCAGCGCAAGAAGGCGATAAGTTTCTCGTTTGGACGACAACGCCGTGGACGCTAACCGCCAACGTCGCTTTGGCATTGCATCCTGAACTGACTTATGTGCGCGCCAAAACCGGCGATGATGTGGTGATTTTGTCCAAAGGCACGGTTTCCAGCGCTTTGCGGCCCGGTTATGAAATTCTTGACGAATTTCTCGGCAGCGAACTGGTTGGTTTGTCTTATTCCGGCCCATTGGATGACATTCCGTTCCAACAGGAACTAACGCACGGCGTCGGGCGCCGCGTGGTGGCGTGGGAGGATGTCGGCGAAACCGAAGGCACCGGCATCGTGCATATCGCGCCTGGTTGCGGTGCTGAAGATTACGAACTGGGCAAGCGCGAAAATCTCGGCCATATCGTGCCGACAGATCAAAGCGCGCACTTTTTGCCGGGCGCCGGGCCATTAGCCGAATTGCACGCGTTGGATGATATTGAAGTTATCTTTGAAAAGTTGCGCGAACGTGACCGACTTTATCGCATTCAGCGTTACAAGCACTCGTATCCGCATTGCTGGCGTTGCGGCACGGAACTGATTTTCTATTCGGTCAAAGAATGGTTTATTCGCGCCGATGCGGGCGCGCGTCCGGCGCGTGAACGCTTGCGCAGCGCGGCTCGCGAGGTCGAATGGATTCCCGAATACGCCGGCAAGCGCATGGACGATTGGCTCTGCAATATGGGCGATTGGTGCATTTCGCGCAAGCGTTTTTGGGGCCTGCCGCTGCCGATTTATATGGACGACGATGGCAATTGGGACGTGATTTCCAGCCGCGCCGAACTCAAAGAGCGCGCCGTCGAACCGGAAAAAGCGGGGACATTGCCGGAATTGCATCGCCCGTGGATTGATGAAATCGAAATTTGGAACAAGGAGCGCACCAAAACCATGCGCCGCGTGCCCGAAGTGGGCGACGCGTGGTTGGACGCTGGCATCGTGCCCTTTGCCACCGTCGGCTACAACGGCGCCGATGATATTCGGATGCCGGAATTGAAAATTGCCGATAAAGAATCGTGGCAACCGGCAGATTTTATCAGCGAAATGCGCGAACAAGTGCGCTTGTGGTTCTTTTCGATGCTTTTCATGAGCGTCGCGCTCGAAAACCGCGCGCCCTATAAACGCGCGATGGTTTACGAAACGATGCTCGACCAAGAAGGCGAGCGCATTTCCAAAACCAAAAAGAACGGCGTGCCTTACGATGAAGCCGTGACAACCGTTGGCGCCGACCCGATGCGCTGGACGTTTTGCGGCAACACCATCACCAAAGACATTCGCTTTGGCTACAAGCCGATTCACGAATCGCAACGCAAATTGCTGACTTTATGGAATGTGTATTCCTTCTTCGTAACTTACGCGAATTTGGACAAGCCTAATTTAGCGGCCAGCGGCCAGCAATTAACGGCCAGTAATCCGCTTGACAAATGGATTTTGGCCCGTTTGAATGGTGTGATTGAAGGTGTCACGAAGGCACTCGATGAAATCGCGCCGGGTGATGTCACGCGCAGTATTGAAGAGTTTCTGGACGACCTTTCCAACTGGTATGTGCGCCGTTCGCGGCGGCGTTTTTGGAAAAGCGAAAGTGATTCCGATAAACAGGCGGCTTATCAAACACTGCATCACGTTTTGCTGACATTGTGCAAACTCATCGCGCCGGTTATTCCCTTCACGGCGGAAGCGATGTATCAAAACTTGAAAAAACCGCTGCCGGATGCGCCTCTCAGCGTGCATTTATGCCCGTGGCCTCAAACCGACGCGGCTTTGGCCGATGAAAAATTAATCGCCGAAGTCGAAGCGGTTTTGCAAGCGACTTCGCTGGGCCACAAGGCGCGCAAGGAATCGCGCGTCAAGGTGCGTCAGCCGTTGCCGCGCGTTCTCATTCAGGCGCCGCCCGAAAATAAAGCGGCGCTGGAAATGTGGCGCGAGACGATTTTGGATGAATTAAACGTCAAATCGTTGGAGCTTTTGGACGACGCCGGTGATTTAGTCACTTATAAATTGCGCGCCAATTTGCCGAAACTGGGGCCAAAATTCGGCAAGCAAATCGGCGCTCTTCGTCAGTTACTCGAAAACGCCGCGCCCGCAGAGGCCAAACGCATTGGCGATGCCGCGCGGCGCGGCGAGAGTTTCAATATCGAGGTAAAAGGGCAAACTTTAACCTTGGAAGCCGATGAAGTTTTGGTGCAAACGCAGCAGCAAAGCGGCTACAGCTTTGCCGGAGAAGGCGATTGGGCTGTTGCCATTGATACAACGCTCAACGAAGATTTGAGAGACGAAGGCTACGCGCGCGATTTCGTGCGCGGCGTGCAGGATGCGCGCAAGAGCGCCGGTTTGCAAGTCAGCGATCACATCACGATTTTGGTGGCGCCGCCCGATAACAGCATTTTCGCGCGCGTTTTGGAAAAATTCGGCGATTACATTCAAGAGGAAACTTTGGCCCAAGAGTTGCGTTTAGTGGGCGGCGATTATCCCGAATTGACAAGTGTTGAAGTCGGCGAAGAAACGCTGCATTTGCGCGTTGAAAAAGTATAGAGGCTGGCATTTTGCCTGTTCTTGTGAAAGGAAACTAAGTGCTGTCGGAGTCTTCATCGGAAGCGGTTTTGCCCGCTGAAAACATAGGGACGGAAAACCAATTGGCGGCAGCATGGGCCGATGCCGAGGCACGCAAAACGGCGCGGGCTCTACGTGTTTTTGCCTTGCTATCGTTGGCGGTTATCGTCGCTGATCAGCTTTCTAAAGCGTGGATTCGCTCATGGCTTTCACTGGGCGAGGAACAGCAAATTATTCCCGGCTGGCTCCATTTTTCGCATATTCTCAACAAAGGCGCGGCGTGGGGAATGTTATCGGGACAGCGCTGGTTTTTGATTGCCATTACGCTGTTTGTTTTGTCCATTGTCTCGCAGTTGGCGCGCGATTTTGCGCCGCATAGCGCGATGGCGCGTCTCGGCCTCGGCCTTATTTTAGGCGGCGCTATCGGCAATCTTATTGATCGCATTTGGGCGGGCGCGGTGACCGATTTCATTGATATGCAAACTTCGATTGAATGGATTCGCACCTTTCCCATTTTCAATATCGCCGATAGTGCGCTGACGGTTGGCGTGGCTATTTTACTGATCGAATTTTTGTGGCATCGCCGCGAAATTTCCACAGCGCTCAGTGGTCATCCAAACGCCAACTCCGCCGCCAACTCCGAAATTTCTTAAAATCTCTGCTGTGCGACCCATTTTAGCTGTCATTCCTCAATTGCCCATCGCCGTTTTTTACGCGGCGGCTTTACTTTTTGCTTTGCTTGGCGCTGCTTTGATCCCAAAAATCAAGGCGGCGCATTCGCGCGAGGGCACGCTTGAAGAACAAATAACGCCGCTGATTTTCGGCGCTGTTTTGCTTGGGCTGATTTTCGTCCTCACGCGCACTTCGATTACGCTGCATTCGTATGGGTTTTTCCTGATTCTCGGCTTTGGCATCGCCACATGGAATGCCTGCCTTGAAGCGAAGCGGCGCGGTTATGACCCGAATATCGTCCTCGATTTGATGCTGCCGATGCTCATCGTGACTGTTGCGTGCTGTCGCATCGTTTATGTATTACTCAATCGCGAACAGTTTCCGAATTTTAAGCACGTTTTCGAGGTTTGGAACGGCGGTTTATCGTTTCACGGCATTTTTCCCGGCTCGATTGCCGTTGTTTCGTATTTTGCTTACACGCGAAAAATGCGCTTTGGCGAACTGGCCGATATTTTGGCGCCGTCGGTGTTTTTGGGCTACGTTTTTGGTCGTTTGGGCTGCTTTTTCAACGGTTGCTGTTATGGCTACGCTTGCGATTTGCCGTGGGCTGTAAGTTTTCCGATGGAAGAAAATCGCAGCGTTTTAACGCCACCGAGCCATCCGACGCAGTTATATTCAGCAGCGCTGGCAATTGGTTTATTTTTCATCATGCAGCGCGCCAAAGTGTCGCCGAGATGGAATCAGTTTTCCGGTCAACTGACGCTGCTTTTCTTTGCGCTTTATGCCGTCGAACGCTTTTTCATCGAGATTTTTCGCGCGGGCGCCACGGCGCGTTATTTGTTTGGTTCGCCTTTCACCGAAGCGCAGTGGGCTTCGATTTTTGGTCTCATAATTATCGCGGTTTTCTGGCTGGTTTTGAGTGCCCGTGAAAGGGTGCAACGCTCAAAGCAAACTTTGGAAGCGCCTTCGACTTCTGTTATCGAAGTGTAAAATGAAAACCTCGCGGGTTATATTTCCTCCGGTGGAATGCGCCGACGACGAAGGATTTTTGGCGTGGGGCGGCGATTTAGAGCCGGAAACTTTGCGTTTGGCCTACCAAAGCGGCATTTTTCCGTGGCCGATGGAGAACTCGCCGATTCTGTGGTTTGCGCCGCCAGAGCGCGCCATTTTGCGCCTTGCCGATTTTCACGTTTCGCGTTCGCTCCAAAAACTGCGGCGACAAAAAGAATGGCGCCTGCAAATAGACACCGATTTTCGCGCCGTTATCGAAAACTGCGCGGCGGCTTATCGCCCGACGCAGGAAGGAACGTGGATTACGCCTGATATTCAGCGCGGCTACGAGCGCTTGCACCACAGCGGTGAAGCGCACAGCGTCGAAGTGTATTTAGAAAACGAATTAGTTGGCGGTCTTTACGGCGTCAATTGGGGCCAGTATTTCGCGGGTGAATCAATGTTTCACCGCGTTACCGGCGCCTCCAAAGTGGCGCTTTGCTTTTTAGTGGAACACTTGCAAAATCAAGGCGCGACGTGGCTCGATTGCGAAGTGATAAACCCGCTTTTCGAATCCTTCGGCGCCATCGAAATCCCGCGCGACGAATTTATGAAAATGCATAAAACGGCTTTAGAATCTCCAGCTATTCAGTGGCAAGCATCGGAATAGAACACAGATTTCATACACGGAAACGGCACGGATTGACACGGTTTCAATTAAAGCCTTTTTCGAAATCTGTGAAAATCCGTGCCGTTTCCGTGTATGAAATCCGTGTTCTATTTAAAGTCAGCGGCCTATTGAATTTCCTATTGCAGGTTTTTCCACGCGATAATTCCGGCGGCTAAGGCGTCGGCCATTTTTTCTTGGCCGGCGGCGCTGCCGATAAATTGCGCGTCGCGTTTGTTGGTGATGTAGCACATTTCTACCAGCGCGGTTGGCACGCGTGAAAAGATGGAGCCGGTCAAAACGCCGCCTTGTTTGCCACCAACGAAAGTGGCGGCATCGGTTTTAATAGAATTGGCGCGCAGCGAATTTTTCAGCACGCTTTTCATGTTTTCGTTCATGGTTTGCGCTAAGTTTCTGCTGCCGATTTGCACTTCGCGCGGCGGGCCGCTAACGCCGTATTTCTTGCCGGCGCGGTCGGGATAAAACCACGCGAAACCGCTGCCGCCACCGGCATCGCAGTGCAAGCGAATCAACGCAGCGCAAGGCGTTTTGTAGGCATTGGCGCCGTTGGCGATGGTGGCGCGCTGGCGGTTGGTAACGTTTTGGTTTTCGCGGCTTTTGGTTAAGACACAAGCGATGTTTTGTGCCTTTAATTTTTTCTCCAGCCGCTTGGCCACTTGCCAGTTCATACGGTTCTCCGTTAAACCGTGCGCCGCCGCGCCTTCGGAGGTTTCCGAGGGATGGCCGGGGTCAATGCACACAATAAACGGCTTCGGGGCCGCATACGCCGCTGTATGAGCGATACTCGAAACGAACAGGCACGCGCCTAAAATCAGGAATTTCATGGATGGAACAGTTTAATTGATGACGCCCATACAACAAATCGAAATTGAAGACGAAGGAGCCGGAGTGCGCGCCGACGCTTTTATCGCGGCGCGACTTGCCGTTTCGCGTTCGCGCGCGCAAAAGATGCTCGAAGGCGGCACTTTAAATGGAGCGCGCGTCAAGCCCTCGCACACTTTGCGAAGCGGCGATGTCTTGCTTTTGCCGGAATTGGAAACAACGTTGGAAGAAACGCAAGCGCAAATTTCCAGCGAAGAAATGCCGATGCCGGAACTGATAAAAAATCTGGTTTTCGTTTACGAAGACGAGCATTTGATGATTATCAACAAGCCGCGCGGCCTTTTGGTGCATTTGGGCGCGGGCGAGCGCGTGGCGACTTTAGTGGACTTTCTGCGCCAGCAAAACAAGCCGCTTTCGAGCGTTGGCCCGCCCGAACGCGCGGGCATTGTGCATCGCTTGGACAAAGAAACCAGCGGTTTGATGATCGTTTGCAAAACCGACGCGGCGCATTGGAAATTGGCCGACGATTTCTCCGAACGGCGCCTGACAAAAAATTACGTTGCCCTTGTTTGCGGCGTGCCGCCCTTGCGCGGGCGCATCGAAGCACCGATTGAGCGCCACGCCACGCATCGCAAAAAATTCGCGGTCATGCAACACGGTAAAGATGCCGTGACCGAATACACCGTGGCGCAGCACTGGCGCAAATTCGCCCTGCTCAACATTCATTTACTAACAGGCCGCACGCATCAAATTCGCGTGCATTTGAATTATTTGAATCATCCCGTGGTCGGCGACCCGCTTTACGGCGGCGAAAAACGCGCCCTCGATAGCGCCGGAAGCCCCGAAGTGCGCGCCGCCTTGGAAAATTTGCACGGTCAGGCGCTGCACGCCGCCAAATTGCAATTTACGCATCCGATAACCGAAGAACCTTTGCAGTTTGAAGCGCCTTTGCCGGCTGATATGCAAAACGTGATTGAGGCGTTGAATGTGGCAGAGTGAAATTTAAATTTCTTCCAAATTCCAAGAGGCAGGCACCGCTTCATTCAGCCACCACTGCCAGAATTTCTTGCGCGCTTTGTCATCGCGATGGGGAAGTCCCCATTCGTCACCGCCGCCAATAGTTAAAGCTGCGTGGAAGATATTAGGCTCACGCTGAGGCTCGTAATTGTGGACGTTAGGGTCTTCGTAATCTATATCCAATTCAAATGGGCTTTCGACATCCACATAGGTGTATCGAATGGCAAGTTCTGCTACCAAGAAGGCCCCAACGGTGCGCTCTGTTCCAGGCGTCTCAAGTGCTTGTGAAAAGCGACCAAGGCTGTCATAAGACCCAAGGTCATGTGGAAACCAATCTCTTCTAAGGGGCTTACCGCTTTTTACAACCTTCTTAGCTCTATTTAGTTCATCCACAATGTTAATTTCCTCAAGCGGATTTGCTATCCAAAAAAGGCAGGACTTTTTCGGCGCAAAGAATTGCGTTCCATGAGCGTCGCTGCCAACCCAATAATGTTTCCTCAGAAACTTCCAATGGCTTGTCATAATACAGAGGTGAGACATCAATATACGGTCCAAACGTCGCAAACACCCGCATAGCATGGGCAAACGGCAAGTCACCGTTGTTGTCAGCTTTGAGCGCCGCTTTTGCCTCCTTAATTCTTTTTTGCAAAATCTTCCAGCGTTGTTGGTCGGTTAGATCACTCATAAAATACTCACTCGCTTCTATTTTATCTCTGCGCCTTTACGTCTCGGCGGTGAAACTACCTTTGTATTAATTTTCAAGTAACCGGCCAAGCATTACAGTTTGAAGCGCCCTTGCCCGCTGATATGCAAAACGTGATCGAAGCGCTGAATGGAGTGGAGTAAAGCGGATTCTTGAAAAAGTGCGTGGAACTTCTATCTATCTGTTGCGCGGACGTTCCAGAAGACTGCACGATGTATAAAACAATGGCGCAAACCTCTATCTTGTGGCGCGATGAATATGGCCTTGTTGTTTGAGGCGGTGATAACCGCGAGTTTGCAGGCTTCCAAGGAAAAATAAGGCGCCAATCGCTATGATAACGCCGAAAATCAAGCCAAGAAGAGCCTGTTTTGTTGTTAGCTGGCGATTCATAGCTTTAAAACTCGCTTGGTGAACGCCCCGCCAAAATAATCGAGCAGGCAACGGTGGCTTCGATGCCAAGTTCGTCGCAGCGTTGCAAAAGTGCCTCGCTTTCGGCTCCCGGATTGAGCAAAACGCGTTTGATGCCTTTTTGGGCGACTTCTTCGATGACTTGCAGGCCGATTTCAGGCGCGACGTAAAAGCTGGCGACTTCGATTTCGCCCGGCACATCCAAAACCGAAGGGAAGGCTTGCAAGCCTTCGATTTCGCTTTGCGCCGGGTTGATCGGGAAAACTTCGTCGCCGCGCTCTTGGTAGGCGCGCACGGCCCTGTTTCCGTATTTGTGGCGGCGATTTGAAGCGCCAATGATGGCAATTTTCATAAACTCACTCCAGAAATAGTTTTTCGTTTTGACGGAAAAATGCAAACGGGCTAAAATTTTATCAACCGTTCTCGCTGGCCCGTTGGGGCTAACTCAAGCAAACTGAGGCAATTTTGACGCCGCGCAAGGTTTTGCGCGGCGTTTTCAACTTTAAAGGAACATTATGGCGGACGAACAAAACACCAACGGCAATTCAGGGCCAACAGAGCGCGCTTCGACACGCAACTCAAAAATTCAAATGGCCGATGCGCCGTATCCCGAACTCAAAATGCCCTTGGGACACGAAGAAATTTGCGCGATTTTGCCGCATCGCTACCCCTTTTTGCTCGTGGATCGCATCTTGGAAATTGAGCCGGGTGTGCGTTGTGTCGGTCTGAAAAACGTCTCAGCCAATGAAGAACATTTTAACGGCCATTTTCCCGGTCATCCGGTCATGCCCGGCGTTTTGATTCTCGAAGCGATGGCGCAAGTGGCGGGCGTTTTGATTCTCGTCACGCGCAACACGCCGGGCGCGCTCAGTTATTTTGCGCAAATTGAAAAAGCGCGCTTTAAAAAACCGGTGCGCCCCGGCGATCAGGTCATTACCGAAGCGACTTTGCAGGTTTTGCGCGGCTCTTTGTGCAAAGCGCACGTTGTGGGACGCGTGGATGGTCAAGTTGTCGTTGAAGCCGATTACACCTTTTTCACGACCAATGGCGACGCGGCGCGCGCTGTGCATTCGCATCAGATGGCAAATTTGCCGGGCGGCGCGCAATCTATGCCGCCGCTGGTTTCGATTCCGCCCGCTGTCGCCGAAGCCGCCGCACAAGCGCATTCTCAAGCGAATACGCCCGTTGCGCCATCAAACGGCGGCGCACCCGCAACGCCTGCGGCCACGCACACCATGAGCGCCACGCGCGCCGCCGCACCAGTCAGCGTTTTGCCGCCGCGCGCTTACGAAGGGCCGACTTTCGTGCATCCAAGCGCCATTGTTGACCCGCGTGCCGAACTCGAAGAAGGCGTTTGGGTCGGCCCGTTTTGCATTATCGAAGGCAACACGCGCATTGGCTCTGGCACCGTGCTGGAATCGCACGTTGTCGTCAAGCAACACACCAGTTTGGGCCGTCGCTGCCGCGTTTCGCCTTATGTAGTTCTCGGCCACGAGCCGCAAGATGTGAAGTTTAAAGGCGAAGAAAGCTATTTGCGCATCGGCGACGACAATGTGTTGCGCGAAATGGTGACGCTGCATCGCGCCACTGGCGAAGGCTCGCAAACCGTCATCGGCAACAACAACATTTTGATGGCTTATGTTCACGTCGGGCACAATTGCAACATCGGCTCGAACACCATGATTTCCAATTCGACGGGCATCGCCGGACACGTCACGATTGAAGATAAAGTCGTCATTGGCGGCTTTGTCGGCGTGCATCAATTCGCGCACGTTGGCAAAATGGCGATGCTGAGTGCGATGTCCAAAGTGGTGCAAGATGTGCCGCCATTTTGCCTCGCCGATGGCCGTCCCGCGAAAATCACCGGCCTCAACATTCGCGGTTTGCGCCGCAATGGTATCAACAGCGAACAGCGCAACCAAGTCAGCGCCGCGTTTAAATATCTTTATCGTTCGGGCCTGAACACCTCACAAGCGCTCGAAAAAATCTACTCCGAAGTGCCACCCAGCGAAACGCTCGATTACTTTTTGCAATTCGTCGAACGCGTGCGCGAAGGAAGATTGGGTCGCCAAGACGAAACGCCACACCTTTGAGAATGCGGAGTGTGAAATCCGGAATGCGGAATGCGGAAAATAAAGGCGCAGCGTGGACAAATATACGCCGTTGAAATTACGCACTAAGACATTTGCTTTGCAAATCATCGAATTTGTGGATGCCTTGCCACGCAACCGCGTTTGTGATCACATCGGAAGGCAGTTGTTGCGTTCTGGCACCTCAGTCGCAGCGAATTACCGCGCCGCTTGTCGAGGGAAATCGCCCGCCGATTTTATTGCAAAGTTGGGGATTGTCGAAGAAGAAGCGGATGAATGTTGTTTCTGACTGGAACTTTTAATGGAGAGCAATCGGATTTCTGCTGAAAAAGCTGAACCGCTGCGTCAAGAAGCTAATGAATTGTTATCTATAACGATTCAATCCATCAAAACAGCGCGCAACAGCGAACGCAGAAAATAATATCAGCATATTTTACTCTGTGAAAAACGCTGCGCCCAATTTACTCCGCACTCCGCATTCCCCAGTCCGCATTCTATGGGTTGCGGGCGATGTTTCCGGTGATATTCACACCGCGCTTCTCATGCGCGAAGTGACGGCGCGGCATCCCGACTGGCAAATGACCGTCGCGGGCGGTGCGCAAATGCAAAAAGTGGCGCGCGAAAAGGGCGGCGCGGTTTTAGGCGACACTTCGCACTATGGCGTTATCGGTTTGGTGCCTTCTCTCCTGCTGGTGCCGCGCCTCTTGAAACTCAAATCAAAAATCGAAAATTGGATCACCAAAACGCGGCCCGATGCCGTGGTTTTATGCGATTGGGGCGCGTTTAACGGGCGTTTGCTGCCTTTCCTCAAGGCGCAAAAGATAAAGACTCTCTATTATTTCCCGCCGCGCTCGTGGCAGCAAACGGGCGATGGAGGACTCGGCATCGCGCCTTTGGTCAATCGCGTGTCGACGCCGTTTGAATGGTCGGCCCAGAAACTGACAAACGCCGGTTGCAACGCCGAATGGGTGGGCCATCCGTTGCTCGAAACTGTCAAATCCTCCCAACCAATTCCCGACTTACGCCGCGAGTTTGGCGCGGCTGAGAACGAAAAACTCATCGCGCTTTTGCCCGGTTCTCGTGCTTTAGAATTGCGCTACATCGCGCCACATTTAGCGCGCAGTGCGCGGCTTTTGCAAGAGCGAAATCCCGCGCAAAACTTTCGTTTTGTGGTGGCGTTGGCAAACGGCGGCACAAAGCGCGCGGCACGATATTTCGATGAAAAATTCGAGCTTGTCGAAGGCCGCGCGAGCGATGTTTTATTGGCCTGCGATGCCGCCATTGTGAAAAGTGGCACGGCGACTTTGGAAGCAGCGGTGGCAAACGCGCCGCAAGTTGTGGTCTATGATGTGCCCGCCGTTTTGGGATTGCAATGGAAATTAAGCGGCTCAGGGCGTAAAATTCCCTTTGTCGCCATGCCAAACATCATTTTGGGCCGCGAGTGCGCCAAAGAACTGCTTGGCCCGGCGTGTCGCGCCAAAAATATCGTGCCCGCCTTGGAAATGTTGCTGAACAATGCTGCGCACCGTGAGCGAATGCAAAACGATTACGCCATTGTGCGCCGCGCGTTAGGCAGCGAATTGCCGCAAGGCGCCACCGCGCGCACGGCGGAAATTTTGGAAGAATTAGTTGGTGCCGGGCATTGAAATACCTCACGTAATTCAAATGGAAAATCTTAAACGTCTTCGCATTTACCTGCATATACATCGTCCTTCTATCGTTTTAGGCGCCATTTGCGCTATTTTATCGGGCCTAATCAGCGTCAGTCTGGTTTATTCGATTGAAAGAGTGCTTCAGCCCATTCTCAAAGCCAATCTGGATGTTGACACGCGAATGCAGCGCTTGAACGTTCTGGTTGTTGTGCTGGCATCGCTGGCTTTGCTGCGAGTTTTCGTAGATTTCGGTCAGGTTTATATTATTCAGCGCACCAGTCAACGCATTTTCACGAAACTGCGCGAAGACTTGTTCAAGCACTTTCAAAACTTGCCGGTTGGCTTTTTTGAAGGGCACCGCACCGGCGAAGTTATCAGCCGTTTAACCAACGATTTGACGGCGCTCACCACGCTAGCCAATTTGGGCATCACCGTCGCTGTTGGCGCGCCGATTGAAATCATCGGAATGCTTGGCTATATGCTGCATTCCAATTGGAAACTGACGCTTTTTATTTTTGTTGTCCTGCCGCCGATGGCGATTCTGATTAATCGCGCTGGGCGGCGGATTCGTCGTGCTACAGCCGAAGTGCAGGCGCAAGCGGCCAACCTCACCGAGTATTTGCAGGAAAAGTTTGCCGCCATGCGGCTGATTCAGACTTTCGGCACCCGCGACTATGAAATTGAATTGTTCGATAAAGTCAATCAAGACGCCTATCGCGCTACTATGAAGCCGATTCGCATCCACGCGACGCTGGCGCCGATGATTGATTTTATTGGCCTGATGAGCGTGTTATTGGCTTTGTGGTTTGGCGCCAAAGCCATCCAAAAACCAGAAGATGTCGCGCCTTTGATTACTTTTTTGTTGGCGTTGCATCGCGTGGCGACGCGGGCGAAATCGCTGGCGAGTTTGAACTTAATTCTCAAACAAGCCGACGCCGCCGCCGCGCGCATTTGGGAAGTTTTGGATACCGAGCCGCATATTCGCAACGCGCCCAATGCCGTGACGCTCAATGGCATTTCCGGCCATTTGAAACTCGAAGATGTGCGCTTCGCTTACGGAGAAAAAGGCGACGAAGGCGCCGATGTTTTGCATGGCATTTCGCTGGAATTAAAGCCGGGTCAGATGATCGCTTTGGCTGGCGAAAGCGGTTCGGGCAAAAGCACTATCGCCGCTCTGGTGCCGCGTTTGTATGATCCGTCGTCGGGCCGCGTGACGATTGACGGCCACGATTTGCGCGATGTGACGCTCGAATCGCTGCGCTCCAACATCGGCGCCGTCCCACAAGAAACCACGCTTTTTCACGGCTCGATTCGCGACAACATCGCCTATGGCCGCCCCGATGCGACGTTTGAAGAAATCGTCGAAGCCGCGAAAAAAGCCAACGCCGATGAATTTATTCGCGCCCAGCCCAAAGGCTACGACACGCCGATTGGCGAGCGCGGCAACAAATTATCGGGCGGTCAGCGCCAGCGCCTTGCCATCGCCCGCGCGCTTTTGCGCAATCCCAAAGTTTTGATTTTAGATGAAGCCACCGCCTCGCTCGATTCCAAAACCGAAGCTGCCGTGCAAGACGCGCTCAACACTTTAATGGCGGGCCGCACGACATTGGTGATTGCGCACCGTTTTTCGACCATCCAAAACGCCGATCGCATTTATGTTCTCGACAAAGGCCGCGTCATCGAATGCGGCAAACATCAGGAATTGCTGGACAAGCGCGGCGTGTATTTCAATTTGTATCAAGCGCAAAATTTCGCCAAAGAAACTATAGAGGCTTGAAAAAAGCGCTTCCCACGCTTATTTTCGGCTTTGGCGTCCGTTTTCCGGCCCCAACGGGTCATACAGGCGGCTTCGGCGTCCGTTTGCCGAAGCCGCCTTGGAAGCTGGGAAGACTCCGCAAACGGACGCCAAAGCCGCCTTGGAAGCAAGGAAGACTCCGCAAACGGACGCCGAAGCCGCCTTGGAAGCAAGGAACGGCTCGCAAACGTTTGCGGAGTCTTCCGGGGAACGTGGACACGCGCGGCGTGCGTTTGCGGGCCGTAAATTCCTGAGAAACTGTCTGAGAATAGCCGCCATCCGCTGCGCGAATGCAAAAACAGCGTGAAAACAACGCTATTTTCGCTGAAAATTGCGTCGTTTTGCCTTTGTTTTTGTGTATCCGAAGGATGAGCGGCTATTCCCAGACGATTTTATGTTTCGCCTTTTCAATCTGCTCTTAGCGCCGTTTTATCCGGCGCTCTTTTTTTATCTGTGGTGGCGGCGCAACGTGCGAAAAAAAAGCGCCGCTTCGGTGCGCGGCTTGCGCGGACTGGTGCCAAGCCACGTGAGCGAGGCGCTGCGCGGCGGCGCGCCGATTATCTGGCTGCACGCGGTTTCGGTGGGCGAAACGATGGCGGCGCGGCCCGTCGCCAAAGCCTTGAAACAAGAACTGCCGAATTGCCGCATCGGGCTTTCGTGCATCACCGACACAGGTTTTGAAACCGCGCAAGCTGCCCAAAAAGCTGGCGAAGTGGACGCGATTTTCTTTTATCCGCTCGATTTGCCCATTTTTGTGCGGCGCGCCTTAAAAAGCGTGCGCCCGGACGTTTTTCTCACGATGGAAACCGAATTATGGCCGAATTTCTTACATTTGGCGCGACAAAGCGGCGCGAAAACGGTTTTGGTCAACGGGCGCGTGTCGGACAGAATGCTTGCCAACGTGCCGAAACTCAAACCGTTGTGGCGCTGGATATTTTCCAATCTCGACGGCGTGCTTTTGCGCTCCGAAACCGACGCGGCGCGCTTCCAAAAACTGACGCAATTGTTAGGCGTTTGCCCGGCGCAAACCATCACCGGCGATGTGAAACTGGATGCCACTTCGCCCGCTGATGTCGCAGAAATCCGCCGTGCCGCGCGCCAAAAATGGCGCCCACTTTTCGGAATTGATGACAACGCGCCGCTTTTTGTCGCTGGTTCGACGCATCCGGGCGAAGAAGCGATGCTTTTAGGCGCGTTTGAAACCTTGAAAAGCGAATTTTCCGAGGCCCGTTTAATCATCGCGCCGCGCCACATCGAACGCGCTGACGAAGTGGAAAAAACCATCGCGGAGCATAAATTTTCGGTTTTACGTCGCTCGAAACACGAATTGGTGCCCGACGCCGTTGGTTTGCTGGATACCGTCGGCGAATTGGCCGATTTATACGCGGCGGCAGATGTTTCTTTTGTTGGCGGCAGCCTCATTCAGCGCGGCGGTCACAATATGCTCGAACCGGTTTTGCGCGGCGTGCCGGTTATTTTCGGGCCTCATGTGATGAACTTTCGCGACGCCGCCAAACTTGTTGAAGAATCGGGCACCGGCACGCGCGTGGAAGATGAAAAGGCGCTTTGCGATGCCATTTTTTTGTGGCTGCGCGACAAGATTAAACGCGCCACGGTGCCGCAACTCGCGGCGCAAGCCTTAGCCCCACATCGCGGCGCAACCAAACGCGTCGCCGAATTTGTGGCGCGATTAAAATGACCAATCCTGCCGAAGCGATTTATCGCGCGCTTTACGAACGCCGCAAGGCGAAATTTTCGCGCCACGTTGTCAACGTCGGCGTGCCGGTGATTTCGATTGGCAATATCACGCTCGGCGGCACGGGAAAAACGCCCTGCGTGCAATTTGTCGCGCGCGAACTGCAAAAAAGCGGGCGACGCGTGGCGATTGTCTCACGCGGTTATGGCGGCGCGCTTTCGCAGCAAGGCGCGGTGGTTTCCGATGGCGAAAAGATATTCTTCAAGGCGAGCAAAGCAGGCGATGAACCGCTTTTGCACGCCCGCAGTTTGCCCGACGCGGCGGTTGTGATCGGCGTTGATCGTGTTCGCGCCGCACGCCGCGCCATTGATGAATGCGGCGTGCAAATTATCGTTTTGGACGATGGTTTTCAGTTTTATTCGCTGCACCGCGACAGCGATATTGTTTTGTTGGATGCGCGCCGTCCGTTCGATAACGGGCATTTATTGCCACTTGGCCGCTTGCGCGAACCAGCGCAAAGTTTGAAGCGGGCCAGCGCCCTTGTTTTAACACGTTGCAATTTGGCAACGGCAGACGAATTGCAAACGACACACGAAAAGATTAAAGCATTTTCGAGCGCGCCGGTTTTTCAAGCGAACCATGCGCCGCAGAGCGTGCGCGATGAAAACAGCGGCGCGGTTTTGCCCTTGGAAGCCTTAAAAAACAAGCGTGTCGCCGCAATTTCGGCGTTAGCGCACAACCAGCAATTTCAAGAAACCTTGAAACAAAACGGTGCGCAAATCGTGGCGCAATTGGCCCGGCGCGATCATCACTTTTGGCGCGAAAAAGAAGTGCGCGATTTCGTCCATCAAGCGCACGGCGCCGAAGTTTTGATGACGACTGAAAAAGATGCCGTAAAAATGCGCGTCCCTTGGAGTGCGCCTTTGCCCTTGTGGAGTTTGGTTATCGCATTAAATCTGGGGGACGACGAAATGGCTTTTCGTGATTTCCTCAAGCAAACCACGGATGAACACAGATAAATCAGCGTTTATCGGCTTCATCTGTGGTTCCAAGATTTGCTCTGAGAAATGCAACTGAAAAATGAAATTGGATCGCAATTCATGGGAAACGCGGGCGGCTTATGTGGTCGGCCAAGCGATGCAAAATGCCTCGTGGACAACGTGCCGCCGCACCGGCTGGTGGTTTGGCCTTTTGCTGTTCAAATCATTGAAAAAACGCCGCCAAGTGGCGATTCACAACGTTCGATTGGCATTTCCCACGTTAAACGAAGTTGCCGCACGGCAAATCGCGCGACGCAGCGTGCAAAACGCGGCGATGACGCTTTTTGAGTTCATGCACATGGCCTCGGCGTCGCCGCGTGAAATCAGCGACTACGTTGCGTGGGACGGCTTCGAACATATTTCAGGTGCGTTGGAAAAAGGGCGCGGCGCGATTTTGCTGACGGCGCATTTGGGTAACTGGGAGTTGATGGGCGCTGTGGTCGCGCAGTCGTTCCCACTTACCGTTGTGGCCCGCCCAACGTCTAATGTCGGGATGCAAAACCACATTTTGCGCGTGCGTGAACACGCCGGATTGACCGTAATTTCCAAACACGAAAGCGCCCGTGCCGCGCTGGAATTGCTCAAGAAAAATCAAATCCTTGGCATTTTGCCCGATCAATATGCTGGCCCCACAGCTTTGCTGCTGCCGTTTTTCGGGCATCCCACGCGGATGGTTTCTGCGGTTGCGCGGCTTGCTATAATCTCCGGCGCACCGATTATTCCCACTTTTTCGACGCGGCGCCATCCGTGGCTTGCCGATGGCCGCATTGTGGCCCGTGTGTCGCCCGGTTATTCCATCGAAAATGACAGCAAACGCCGCAAAGAATTCGTGCGCGAAGGCACACTGCATACCATCCGCGATTTGGAAAACATTATCTCGCGTTATCCCGATCAGTGGCTGTGGCTGCATCGCCGCTGGCGCGCCAAAGACCTGCAAAATCATTAACTTGCGTCAAATTGCGCTTTCATTTCAAACTTGTTTTTGCAGCACGAAAAATTCAAGACGACAATGAATTTCGATGGAACAGCCAAGCATCCCGAATGGATGGGTGTCAAGGCTTGATGAGAAAATTTTGACGGCAAACGAAAAAACGCCGCGACTTTTGAGTGTCGCGGCGTTTTCGTTTGACTAAGTGCGTCATAATTCGCGTCCGGCCAAGTGACCGATAGCGAATACAACAGCAAGAAAAACTCCTGAGAAAATCATACCGTCCTCCTTTCATCGTTAGTAAGGGACGGTTGAGCGCCTCACAGGAACGGCCCGATGGCTTATCTCTCCGTTGTGCAATGGGTTCGCTTATTTAACACTTTCGTAACACTTTTTAAGGTTCTTTCATGCTGCAATCTGTTATTGAACACCAAATTTGGACGTGGGACGAGCCATTTAGCCGAGCCGGAATTGAATTCGGCGCGCGCATGACCATTGTGCGCTTGAAAAATGGCGATTTGTGGGTGCATTCGCCGCTTGAACCAAGTGACGAAATGCGCCGCCAAATTGAAAATCTCGGCCCGGTGCGGCACCTGATTGCGCCGAACAAGATGCATTATTTAGGTGCGAAGGCTTTTAAAGAAGCCTATGCGCAAGCGCGACTTTATGGCGCGCCGGGTTTGGCACAAGCGCACCAAGACATTCGCTTTGATGCCACGCTGGGCGAAGTGCCCGAAGCAGCGTGGGCCGATGACTTGGAACAAGTTGTTTTTCACGGCAATCTCATCAACGAAGTGGTGTTTTTCCACCCGTCAACGCGCACTTTAATCGTGACGGATTTGTGTTTCTATATCACGCAAGGCAACGCGGCCACGCAATTGTTCGCCAAAGCCGCTGGTGTGCAAAATATGCCCGGCCCGACGCCGATTTTCAAACTCGCCACGCGCGATCATAATCAAGCGCGCCATGCTCTCGATTGCATTTTGCGTTGGGATTTTGACCGCATTATTCTCTCGCACGGCTCCATTTACGAGGCAAATGGAAAAACCGCGCTGCGCCAAAAATTCGCGTGGCTTTTGAGTTAAGTCTGTTCAAATTATTGGACTGGCAGAAATCCAGAAGTAGGAAAACCTCGGCGCGGAATGGGTATTGCATTCGTATGGACGCCATATTTTTTGAGCAATTCGATAATTTCTTTTTGGCGCAGGCGATTGGTGCATTGAGCGGCCCAATCCAGAATAGCCATACCATTTTTGTTGACTGTTTTGGCATTTGTGCCGTGTTTCAGCAAAATCTTTACGACCTCAACGTTGCCTTGCTGGGCGGCGCACGATAAAGCGGTGTCGCCGTCGCGGTCTTTGACGTTGGGGTCAAGACCGTTTTGCAGCATGGCTTCCACAACATCAGCGCGATTCAAAAACGCGGCGATCATGAATTCCGTAACGTTATCCGTTTTGGCGCCGTGTTTCTCCAGTAAACGCACCATGTCGGTGTTGAGAAAGCGCACAGCGGCCATCAAAATCAAATCGCCATCTTCATCGCGCCCGTTCACATCGGCGCCTTTTTCAATCAACCAACGCGCCGCTGCTACATCGCCATTTCTGACCGCAATTGTCAATTGGCGCGTGTGCGCCTGCTGAAGTTGGACGCGCAAAAGGCCAAATAATCCTGCGATAATCAGCAGAGCGATAACGGCTTCGAGGCGAATACGGCGCATGGGAGGCAATCTTAAATTCTAAACAGCGAAAGTGTATTGTGAAGAATTGTATCGCGCCCACTTTTTGTGTGGCAAAACGGCAAAAAAGTCGTTATATTTAAAAGCAGTTCAGTAGCGCAGATTGCAGACCATTGTCTATGATCTGCCAACACTGTCTTCAGCGGAACGCGTCATCGCACTTTTCATCGCACTTCTACGCGCCGTCTTACTTAATAGATTCAAAAGTTTGAGGATTCAGGTCATGCGCTTGATGGAAATGCATAATCGGGGATTTTTTCGTGGCACTACGCGCGGTTTCATCGCGTGCGTTGTGGGCGTTTATCTTGGCGCCTTGCCGCTGAGTGCTGGGGAATTTTCGACCATTCCGGCCAACGACCCGATTTATAAAGACTTGACCGCTTTGCGGCAAAGCCCACTCAGCAGCGATAAAAGCGCGCCAAATCTTAAATTGACGCGCTACGAAGTGGCAATCGAAACCGCGCGGGCCATTCTCAAGGTTTCCGCCAACCGCCAACAATTGTCTGGTTCGCGTAGTTCGCTGCGGGCTTTAAAGAAATTGACCGAAGCCCTGCGGCCCGAACTCACGCGTTTGGAGATTAACGTCAACGATACGCTGCGTTTATTGAGCGATTTGATTAGCGATGGCACCGCCGCTAACGCCAATCCTTTGGCGCCCGCCCCGCTGCCAGTCTCCAAAGAGCCAAGCACAGGCATTGCTGGCACGAAATTCAAGTTGTCGCAGCGCCTGCGGGTTTACAGCGCCGTTTCGTCGTTGGCGCGCGATGCGGACGACCCTTTCGGCGACACCGCGAACTTTGCAGCGCGCAATGCCGCGCCTTTAGCGCGGCCCGGCACACTCGGCGCGGCGGTTAGCGGCTCGGAAGCCATTAGCAACGCCTTGCCCAAAGAATCGCTGGTGGGCAGCGTTGAAACCGGAGCCGCGCTTTCACTGACCAATTGGATGCAAGTGCGCGCTAACTTCGCGCAAAACCAAGTCACACCGGGCAACGCAAGCGGCGATTTTCGCTTGCGCGCTCCCCTACTCAATGGCGCCCGCGAAGCGCGCAGCGTCGGCACTGGCGTAGATGTGAATTTGCTGAAGGGCATTAAATTTTCCGGCGATGTGGCGCGCATTACCGCCCTTGGCCCCGATGGAGAAGCGGCTCACGCAGGCACTCAATTCGGTGGCGGCCTCAATTTGAGCGCGTGGCAAAATCGTTTGTCCATGAGCGCCAACGTTTCGCGTTTGGTGCCCGAAGACGCCGATATTCTACCGTCCACCGCCGCCGAATTCAATTTAGGCGCCGATGTGACGCGCCGCTTATCGCTCAATTTGCGCTATCAGCAAATGTTCGCCGCCCAAGGCAATGACCGCGTTGTTTCCGGCGGCATCAGCGTGAAATTCTAACATTCCAGCATAGAAAAGCCGCAAAACCTCATGGTTTTGCGGCTTTTTTGTGTTCGATGGCTGACAAAGCAAATTGCCGACTCAAGATTGAGCCTCGGCGATAAGAGATTGAGCCTCGGCGATAAGAGATTGAGCCTCGGCGATAAGAGATTGAGCCTCGGCGATAAGAGATTGAGCC
>JANMKN010000224.1:0-3331 GCA_031372065.1 Abditibacteriaceae bacterium
AGCCAGTCCAGCGAGGTGTCGGTGATGATGTCGGTGACGTAGCCCTCGGTTTTGATGCGCTGGCCCATTTTAATCATCGGCGGGTTGTAATAAACGCCCTGCCCCGGCAGAATTTGCCAGAAATCGAAGCCCGTCGGGTCGCTTTCCAGATGCCATTTGCCGATCATCGCAGTTTGATAACCCGAAGCCTGCATCAGTTTGGGAAAGGTGGTTTGCGCGCCATCGAAACGCGAGTTGGTGTTGTTGTAAAAGCCGTTGGCGTGCGAATATTTGCCGGTTAAAATCGCCGCGCGCGACGGGCCGCAAATCGAGTTTGTCACGAGGCAGCGGTTGAACTTCATGCCTTCTTTGGCGATGCGATCAATGTTCGGCGTGTCAAGGAGTTTGCGCCCGTCGCCGTAAGCGCTAATAGCCTGATAAGCGTGGTCATCGGAGAAGATGAACACGATATTGGGACGTTCGGCAGCGTGCGCGAAACGGGCGCCAAAGAAAGCAAGAACAAGAACGACGAATCGCAAAATTTTCATATTCAATCTTTCGGCAAAGAAGCAAATAAATTGGCTTTAGCTAAATGGCCGAAAACCGCCCACGCCGTTGCCGCGAAATACCGTAACGTCGCCCTTGGCGCTGTCGGCAACAACTAAATCCGCCATGCCATCGCCGTTAAAATCGGCGGCGCTGGCAAAAATGGGATGCGAGACCGCTTTTACGGTCAATGCTGGCGCCTGCGTAAAAACTCCCCCTGCGCCACCGAGCAAAACCGTGATGCTGTCGGCCTCCTCGTTGGTGATGATTAAATCGGGTCTTCCGTCTTTATTCACATCGGCGGCGCTGATGCTGCGCGGCAAGGCGCTGGTCACCAAAGTGGTGGCGGCGCCAAAGCCGCCTTTGCCATCGCCCAGCAATTGCGACACGCTGTTGGTGCCGAGAATGGCAACAGCAAGGTCGAGAATTTTATCGCCATTGAAATCGCCCACAGCCACAGCGCGCGGCGACCTGCCCGTAGCGAAATCCGTTTTAGCATTGAAAGCGCCGTCGCCTTTGCCAAGCAACACCGAAACGTTGCTGGAATTGGCATTTGTCGTCACTAAATCCACGATTTTATCGCCGTTAAAATCGCCGCTTTCGACATGAAACGGTGCCTCGCCCACAGGCAAAGGCTCGCCTTTGACAGCAAAAGTGCCATCGCCCGCGCCGAGCAGAATCGTCATCGCGTTGGCCGTGTTGTTCACGACAGCCAAGTCCGCTTTGCCATTGGCATCGAAGTCGGCCACGACCAATGCCATAGGGCGCCCGCCGGTGCGCAGCGGCGAATTGGGGGCGGGTGCGAACTTGCCGGTGCCATCGCCCAACAAAATAGAAAGAGTGCCGCTTTCGCTATTGCCTGCCGCGAGGTCGAGCTTGCCGTCGCCGTTGAAATCGGCACAGGCTAACGAACGCGGCGCGCCGCCCACTTTCCAAGGCGAGCCGGGCGCCGCTTTAAAAGTGCCCGCTTGGGCCAATAAAATCGAAACGCTATTCGCGCCTTGATTAGCACTGGCGATGTCGCTTTTGCCGTCGCCGTTAAAGTCGCCCGTTGCAAGGCAGCGCGGCCTATCGCCGACAGCAAACGACGTAAAGTATCCGCCCGCTGCCATCGGTGGCTGCGCTAAAGCCAAATGCGCCATCACTGGCACCAACGCGAAACTGCTCAGTCGAAAAAGACATTTCGGAAAATTCATGGTGACTGTTAGACAATGCAAATGCACTTTGCGGCGGCGCGGCACTAATCCTTCGCTTGCTCTATCACTTTGGGCGCTTGGCGCCACATATTTACGGGCGTGGTATTTTCTTGTGGCGCGCCGGGTGTGCTGCGGCCCTCGGCGATGTATTTTTCGAGAAGTTTCGTTAAGCGCGCCACAATTTCGGGATGCGCAGCTTGCACATTATTTTGCTCGCCAACATCAGCACTCATGTCGTAAAGCTGAATCGGCGGCAGCGTTTTGGCTTTGGGCGAATCGGGGCGAGGCGCGCTCCAACCGCCGGAATCGGGGCATAATTCCAGTTTCCAATTGGCTTGGCGAATGGAAAACGAGCCGTTAATCGAATGATGCACAATCGCCTCGCGCACTGGTTTTGCGGCGCGGCCTTCGAGAACCGGCAAAATGCTCACGCTGTCTTCGCCTGCGTTGTCCGGCAGAGTTGCGCCTAAAATTTCAGCGCACGTCGCGAACAAATCGCTGAGACAAATCAGTTGGTCGCTGCTGGTGTTCGGCTTGATGCGCTCCGGCCAGCGCGCAATAAAGGGAATACGATGGCCGCCATCGAAAATATCCGCCTTGGTGCCGCGAAAAACATAACTGGGGTTGTGACCTTTGGCGGTGAGTTCAGGATATTGCGCTTCGGGCGAACAGCCGTTATCGCTGGTCATAATCACCAACGTGTTTTGCGCGAGGCCGTTTTTCTCCAGCGCATTGAGAATCGCGCCTAATGACGCATCGGTTTGCATCACGAAATCGCCATACGCGTTGAGGCCGCTTTTGCCTTGCCATTCTTGGGTCGGCACAATCGGCGTGTGCGGCGCATTAAGCGGCACATACAAGAAAAACGGCTGGCCGTTTTTAGCAGCGGCGGCGCGCTGATTGATGTAATCTACGGCTTTTTGTGTCAGCGTTGGCAACACATTAATCGCTTCAAAATCGGGCGCGGCGGGGCCTTTTCGCGTGTCGTGGTTGGCGCGGCCCGCCATCATCGGGAAGGCGTTGTCTTTGGTCGGAAGCGCCGTCACGCGGTCGTTTTCGATGAAAGTGTAAGGCACCATATCCAGCGAACCAGCGATGCCGAAATAATAATCGAAGCCGTAAAAATTCGGGCCGCGTTTTATCGGCTGCGTGAAATCTACATTCCAACCTGCTGGCCCACTTTCGATACCGTCGGTGAACGATTTTGTCTCCGCTTTGCGCGCCCACTCGAAACCCAAATGCCATTTACCGATGCCGGCTGTGTGATAGCCATTGTTTTTCAAAAACTGCGCGACGGTCAGGCGATTTTCCTCAATCAAAGGCGGACTCATGCCGCCTAAAACGCCGTTTTTCAGGCGAGAGCGCCAATTATAGCGGCCCGTCATCAGCGCGTAGCGCGTGGGTGTGCAAACCGCGCTGCTCGAATGCGCGTCGGTGAATTTCATGCCCTGCGCTGCGAGACGATCAAAATTCGGCGTCGGAATTTTGCCATCGGGATTGAGGCATTTCACATCACCATAGCCGAGATCATCGGCCAAAACATAAACGATATTCGGCTTTGGCGGGGCAGCGTGCGCGGTTTGCAAAGAGGTCATGCCAAACAGCATAGC
>JANMKN010000235.1:0-11403 GCA_031372065.1 Abditibacteriaceae bacterium
CGGTACGAGGGGCGTCTTCGGTCATCAGATGCGCTTCGATCTGCGCGCTGGTTTTCCATTGGTGACGACCAAGAAGCTGCACCTGAAATCGATCATCAACGAGCTGGTGTGGTTTCTCAGTGGCCGATTTCGTTGGACAAAATGCTGGAACTGACCTCTGCGGCGCGCTGCGGCGAGCAGAAATTCGACGGCGTGGATTTCTTTCTTTTTCATCCGCACCTCGACCCGGAATCCAGCGATGACGAACTGAAAAAAGTCGCCGAGAAAATCGCCGGACGCGGCTTTAATATTGGCTCTTTAGTCGCTCCGGTTTGGCCCGGCACTGTTGGCGATTCGGCAATGGGCGACGAGGCGGCGCGCGGGCGTTTCTTGGACGCCATTCGCTTCGCGTGTCGCGTGGCGGGCATTTTCAAAGACAGCGGCGTGCGGCGCTACGGCTTGATTCGCATTGATTCCGCCGAAGGCAATATCGAAAGTTGGGGCGAGAATCCCAAAGCGAACACTTCGCGCATCGCCGAAACCTTCCGCGAAGCCGCGCAAATCGCCGCCGATAATGGCGAACGCCTCGCGATGGAAGGCGAGATTTGCTGGGCCGGAATGCATTCGTGGAAAGACGTTTTGGATTTGCTGGAAGCTGTCGGAATGCCTGAAACCGTCGGCTTCCAAGCGGATTTGGCGCATACCTATTTGTATCTGATGGGCTACAACGCGCCTGAATACGCTTTGCTGGATAAAAACTATTCTGACGACGAGTTTTACGCCGCTTATGAGAAGATGACCGACAAACTGCGCCCGTGGACAATTGATTTTCACGTCGCGCAAAATGACGGCTCGGTTCACGGCACCGGCTCGCACGACAAAACAGGCCGCCATTGTTTGGCGAGCGACCCGAACGGCAAACTCGACATGGTTCGCTGCGCCGGTTACTGGCTCAAAGATGCGCCCGCGCGCGGCATTCAGCACATTTGCTGGGACGGCTGTATGTTCCCCAACGACCTGCTGCTGACCGGACAAACGTGGAACGACATTCTCAAAGTCATGGTTGATGTGCGCAACGCGCATGGCTGGCATGGCTAAAAAGGAATCATTCGCATGAGCAAAAAACCTTACAACATTGGCCTGATTGGTTACGGTTTCATGGGCCGCACGCATTCCAACGCCTATCGTCGCGTTGATAATTTTTTCGACCTCGAATATTCGCCGGTTCTCAAAGCCGTCTGCGGGCGCAACGCCGAAAATGCGCAGGCGTTTGCCGCGCAATGGGGCTATGAATCGGTGGAAACCGACTGGCGAAAGTTAGTGGCGCGCGACGACATTGACGCGATTGACATTTGCGTCCCGAACAATTTTCACGCTGAAATCGCCATCGCCGCCGCGCAAAATGGCAAAGCGGTTCTTTGCGAAAAACCGCTGGCTATGAATCCCGCCGAAGGCCAAAAAATGGTGGACGCCATTGAAAAAGCCGGAGTCGCCAACACGGTTTGGTATAACTACCGGCGCGTTCCGGCGGTCACGTTGGCCAAACAACTGATTGACGAAGGGCGTTTGGGCCGCATTTTTCATTATCGCGCCAATTTTCTGCAAGACTGGACGATCAGCGCCGAACTTCCACAAGGCGGCGCCGCTTTGTGGCGTTTGGATGCCGAGGCTGCTGGTTCCGGCGTCACGGGCGATTTGCTGGCGCACTGCATAGACACCGCGCTGTGGCTGAACGGTGGCATCAAAGATGTCAGCGCCGTGACGGAAATTTTCGTCAAAGAGCGAATGCACAATCTGACTGGCGCGATGGAAAAAGTAACAATTGACGATGCTTGCATCTTCCACTGTCACTTCGACAACGGCTCGCTCGGCCTCTTTGAATCAACGCGTTATGCGCGCGGCCACAAGGCGCTTTACACCTTTGAAATCAATGGCGAACACGCCTCAATTCGCTGGGATTTGCACGATTTGCATCGCTTGGAATATTTCGATCATGCCGACGATTCGCTCATTCGTGGCTGGCACGATGTTCACGTCACCGATGGCGATCAGCCCTATATGGATCACTGGTGGGTGCCGGGCTTGCAAATCGGTTACGAACACACTTTTGTGCATCAAGTCGCCGACTTTTTAGAGGCTTTGTCCGCCGGAAAACCATGCCCTCCGACTTTTCGCGATGCGCTTGAAACGCAGCAAGTGTGCGCTGCGGTGATTAACTCCGCCAATTCGCGTCAATGGGTGGACGTGGAGTAAACACTGCTCCTGAGACACGCCATGAAAAGTTCGCGGCCCCTCAAAAAAGTATGTGCGGTGAGTTTTGCTGGTATCGCGCTGATTTTCTGGGCGGCACAGCGAGGGCCGGACATTAACAATCTGTCAGATGCTGAAGTTTCGTCGCGCTTGACGAAACTTCAGCATGAATTGACGCCTCCCGATTTTACTCCAGTTGAAGAAATCGCGGCAGTTTATGGGCAGCCTTATATGCGAGTTCCGTGGGTTGGCGTCGAAAATGCCGAATACCAGGAAATCAAGTTGTTGACCGACTGGCGGCGCAATTGCCACCTATTTCTTTGGTATCAAGAAGTCAATGGCAGGGCTGGGAATTATCAGTTCAGAGAGAGGCCTGTGGTGACAACTCGTGAAACTGAATCGAGACCTCAATTGGCATACAACCAAAAACAAACGCCCGTTCCGCGAGTAATTACGCCGCAGATGATGGCGGCGCAAAAGCGGGCCGAACAACTTGCACATCAGGCGCGCGTGGCTGAAAACCGCCGACAATTGAAAAACCTGATGGCTATTGAGCGTCGTTATGGTAAATTGGCGCGGGAACAAGGTTGGAACTCGGCACCCCGCTAAGATTTTTTTAAGACTGGCTTTTGAAAACGAAGACCGCTGTGTGAAAAATGATTTCACACAGCGGTCTTTGTTTTTGTTTTTGTTTAGCGCGAAGCTAACAGCTCATCGCTAAAGGTTAACAGCTCATCGCTAAAGGCTAACAGCTTTCTATCGCGCATAAATGCCGCACGGTGCCCATAATGCTGCTGGTGCGCCGCTCATGGTGGCTGACGGCAAAATTAAAGGCACATCTTCACCGTTGACTTTCAGCGTGGCGGTTTGCGCCGCGCCTTCAAGACCTTGCTGCGTAAACGGCATCATATTGCCGCCTTCTCCTATGGCACGGTTGATAAGTTGCAATTCGCCGATATTGCTCAGGTGCGATTCAAAAACCATTTCGCCAATTGTCACGCGCGCACTGGCGCTTTGGGCATCGTTGCTGATTTCAATCGTTGCTTCTAAAACAGGCGCGTTTTCAAACGGCGTGCCCTCAAAAATATTCGGGCCAAAATAAGCGCCGACTTCGCGATTCGACGACACGAAACCTGCGATTTGTGGCATCGCTGCGGGGTCGGGTTGCCACAAAACCATGCCTGCTGGTGCGCTGCCTACCGGCGTGTGAACCATGCGCGCGACGTGCAGCATGATGTTCGGCATTTGTCCATCCGCGTTATCTGCGGTCAGCGCCATTAAGTCCACGCCGCCTTCCCAAGACATCCATTGTTCGATTGCCATTCTGTTTCCTTTGTTGCTGTGAATGATGCGGCGAATTTAGCCTAACAAAAAGACCGCAACGTAGTTGGAAGTAGGACGTTTTGGCTTCTCACTTGCAGCCCAAAATCAATGGAATTCGGGAGGAAATTATGCGGCGTGACGAAGAACTTGACGAACTGGAAGACGAAGACGAGGACGATTCGACAGTAAGCGACGAAGAACTGGACGAGGACGAAGAAGACCAAGAGGAAGACGATGACCTCGACACGGATATTCGTCGTGCGTGGGGCGAGACTTGACTCCAATTCGGCATCGTTAGATGCCAGCTACAGTCATTTAAAAGGCGCTGCTTCGTGGCGAAATCTGGCCCGCGTTTCCCCTTGTCTTCAGTTCGCAACCGTAAATGAATAACTACCCGGTTCGGCGCTGAAGACGGTGAAACCTTTCTCTTCGCGCAAGAGTTTGAGGCCGCGCATTTGGGCAGCGGGGCGGCCATTGCTGGTGACAGCGGCAGCGTTTGGCGATGGGACGTGAATTTCCGCTGTGCTGTTGGTGGGAATGGTGGCATCCAGTTGCAATTTGCCGCCCTCTATTTTCCACGAAGTGCGAATCGGGCCGCGCAGGGAGTTATACGAGCCGCGCGCCCATGTCAGGCCCGGCCCCGGTTCGGGTTTGATAATAATTTTTTTGAAGCCCGGTTCCAGCGCGTCAATGCCCAAAACGGTGCGATAAAGCCACTCGCCGCAGGAACCGTAGGCGTAATGGTTGAACGAGTTCATCGAAACCGGCCCGAAGCCATCATTCTTGGTGTAAGAATTCCAGCGTTCCCACATCGTCGTCGCGCCTTGTTCGATGGAGTAGCCCCACGAGGGAAACGTGGTGTTGCTCATCATTTTGTAAGCCACATCAGTGCGGCCAATATCGGTCAACGTGGGAAGCAACAAATTCACACCTAAAAAGCCGGTTGTTAGGTGTCCGTTATGCGCTTCGATGTCTTTCACCAGCAAGTCGGCGGCTTTGACGCGCTGTTCAGGCGTTAGCAAATCGAAACGCAAGGCCATAAGATAGCCGGTTTGCGAACCGTTGCCGATTTTGCCATCCGGCGCGACGAACTTGCTTTGAAATTCCTTGCGCACATCCTCGAAAAGTTTTTGATATTTGTCGGCGTTGACTTTTTTATCAACGACAGCGGAAATGTTTGATAACAATTTGGCGCTGTGTGCGAAATAGGCCAGATAAATCAAGCGTTTGGGCGTGTCTGAGCCGATGGCGAGCCAATCGCCAAAACCGGCGTCCGGCACGATGAAATTCGGCGCGTGCGATTGATAATAGGTAACGTGCTTTTCTATCGCGTCGTAATGCTTTTCCAGCAATCGTTTGTCGCCGTAAACCTGATACATCGTCCACGGCACGATAATGCCCGCGTCAGCCCAGCCGGGACTCCAACCTCCATGCAGTGACGGCGCCATATTCGGAAAATCGCCGTCGGCGCCTTGTTCATCAACCAAATCGTCCATCCACTTGGTAAAGAAGGCGTTCACGTCCTGATTATAGGCGCCAGTGCGCACGAAAACTTGTGTGTCGCCCGTCCAACCAAGGCGTTCGTCACGTTGCGGGCAATCGGTGGGAATGTCGAAATAATTCGATTTTTGACCCCATAAAACGTTCGACCAGATTTTGTTGAATAGCGGATTGGAACATTCGAATTTGCCGGTCTGTTCGAGGTCGGAATGCACCACAATGCCGGTAATGGCATCGGTTGTCGGCTTTTGCGGCAAGCCTTCGACTTCGACGTATTGAAAGCCGTGGTAGGTAAAGTGTGGCTCCCACGTTTCGAGTCCCGCTCCCTTGCAAACATAAGTGTCAATGGCACGGGCCGAACGCAAGTTTTCGCGGTAAACGGTGTTGTCAGGATTCAGCATTTCGCCAAAGCGCATAGTGATAACCGTGCCCGCTTTGGCTTGCACTTTCAGGCGCGCCCAGCCCGCGAAGTTCTGGCCCATATTGAAAACATAAAGGCCCGGTTTCGGCTCGCTGATGGCGATGGGTTTGATTTCGCTTTGCGCGCGAACCGGCGGCCCGGCGTGGGCGGCGATGAGTTTGGTGGTTTCAGCGAAACTGACCACAGTTTCGGGCTTGAACCATTTGCTATCGTCGAATCCGGCTTCGTTCCAGCCTTTGATTTCGCGGCGTGCATCGTAAGTTTCGCCGGCTTGCATATCCGATTCGAGAATCGGCCCGAAACCGGCTTTCCACTCGCCGTCGGTGACCAAAACGCCGCGATCACCATTGGCGAAAAACATATGCAACTGCGCGTATAAACGCGTTTTGCTGCCGTAGCGATTCTGACCGAGAATGCTGAGATTGCCGCGAAACCAACCATCGCCTAAGATCGCGCCCAGAGCGTTGTCTCCGGTTTTGAGCAGCTTTGTCACGTCGTAAGTGCGAAACAAGGCGCGTTTTTCGTAGTTGGTGAAGCCCGGCGCGAAATATTCATCGCCGACGCGCTGCCCGTTGAGATGCAGTTCATAAGCGCCGTGCGCCGTGGCGTAAACCACAGCGCGCACCGGCACTTGCTCCAATTTAAAAGCGCGGCGCAAATAAGTGGCGGGCAGATATTCCGCCACGCCTGAAGCGCGCACTTTGCCCCACGGCTCCGCGCCGTTTTTGCCCAGTTCTTTGGAGTCCGTCCACTTTTCGGCGTCTTCGTTCGGGTCGCGCGCGGTTTTCCAGCTTTTATCCGAGAGAACCGTGATGCGTTTGCCATCTTCGAGATCAACATCCAGCGAAACAAAAAGGCCCATTGGCCCTTGCGAATTCGGCCCTTTTTCGGCGAGGTTATCTACCATGCCCAGCAAAATGTTTTTGCCGGGCACCAGCAGTTTTGTCACGTCGGCAGGAATGGTATGGCGCCAATCTTCGCCCTGCGCGACTTGCTTGCCATTGACCGAAACCGCAAATAAGTTGTCGCCCGCTGCGTGCAAAGCGGCGTTTTTAATTTTGGCGCCTGCGGGAATTTCCACTTCACGCGCGAAATAGCGTTTGCCTGCGGGCGCGGTGCCGTTGTTGCCGTCCGGCCCGCAAATCCATTGTGCATCGCGCACGCTGACCGAAAGCGGCGGCGCTTTGCCGTCAATGCCTATCGGTTCGGCCCTGTCGCAGCCAATCCATTGTGCTGTCCACTCTTTTTGGTTGGTCAGACCCATTGTCCACGAGGCAATTTCGCTCCACGGCGAGGACGAACCGATTTCTTCCCACACGCGCACTTTCCAATAGCAGCGCTGATGCGTCAGCAAAGCGCGGCCCGCGTAAGCTGCCACCGGCTCATCGGACACGACTTTTTTGGTGTCCCATAAATCGCCAATGCCCTGCGCCAACTTTTCGGGCGAGGAGGCCACTAAAACCTGATAAGCGCCTTGCTTGCGCCACGCCCCTTCATCGCCCCACTGCCATGATAGACGCGGATTCGGCACATCAATGCCAATCGGCGCGACTTTGTATTCGCAACGCAAATTTTCGACAACAGCCGCACTTGCAGGCGCGCTGACAATGGCACTGAGCAACAGCATTGGAAGAAATGGTTTCATGATGAATTCCGCGCCTTACGCGAGACAAAAAACACAGCCGACACCGGTTGAACAGGTTTGTGGAAGGCTTTAGTAAACCAAAAGCAAAAGGTGCCGCGCCGTATCGGTAAATTATCTGCTAACTTAATAAGTAATACTTCAGATGAAAGCATCGTTTGGGAGAGATTGAATTGGCGAAACCTTTAGCCGAGCGATTGACGGCGGCGCGACGGGCCGTTTTTGTGGGCCGCGCGCGCGAACAAAAGCGATTTGCGGAAATCTTGTCTGGCGCAGAGGCGCCGGGTGTTTTGTGGTTGCACGGCCCCGGCGGTGTGGGTAAAAGCACATTGCTGCGCGAATGGGCCGCTACCGCGTGCGAACTGAAATTCCCCGTTTCGTTGTTGGATGGCCGCAATATCGAACCGTCGCCCGCAGCCTTTTTAGGCGTTTTGACCGGCGCGCTCAACTTGCCGGTTTCGGATGGCGCCACGCACGCAATTATTCTTGAATCTATCGGGCAATATTTCGCCGCCAAGCCCAAACGCGTCGTAATTTTAGTGGACACCGTGGAGTTTTTAGCGCCGCTGGAAGCGTGGTGGCGCGAAGAGTTTCTGCCGCTCTTGCCCGAAAATGTGTTTCTGGTTTTAGCGGGACGCAACGCGCCGGATGCGGCGTGGAATGCCGATGCGGGTTGGCGAGAATTGGTTCATGTGCAGGCGTTGCGCAACTTGGAAGACACCGATACCGCCGATTATTTGAAGCGTCGCAGTGTGCCCGTCGCGCAGCACAATGCGATTTTACAATTCACACACGGCCATCCGTTGGCGCTTTCCTTGGTAGCCGATGTTTTCGCACAACGCAAAGCCAACGGCGGCGCAGATATTTCGCTGCAATTCACGCCCGAAGACGCGCCCGAAGTGGTGCGCACGCTGCTCAATCAACTCGTCGAAGGCGAACCGTCTGCCGAACGCCGTGCCGCTTTGGAAGCCTGCGCTTTGGTGCGCCTGACCACCGAAGATTTGCTGGCCGTCTTGCTGGACGAAGATGCCCACAAAGCCTTTGCGTGGTTGCGCAGCCTGTCATTCATCGAAACGGGCCGACAGGGTTTGTTTCCGCATGATATGGCGCGCGAAGTTTTGTTGGCCGATTTGCGCTGGCGCAATCCGGGTCAGCATCGCTTGCTGCATAAGCGTGCTCGTGATTTCTACAGCGCACGGTTTCAAAAATCTGGCACGCAGGAACAGCAGCACATTTTGATGGATTATGTTTTTCTGCATCGCCACAATCCGATGGTGCGGCCCTTTTTGGACTGGCGCGAAAACAACACACTGGTTTCCGGGCCGATGCGCGCTGAAGAAACCAAAGAAATCCTCGCGATGGTGAAAGCGCACGAAGGCAAAGAATCGGCGGCACTGGCGCAAAGTTGGCTAACCGCACAGCCGCAAAATGTCATCGTGATTCGTGATCCGCAAGGCAAACTCGCCGCGTTTATGGCGATGGTTTCTCTGCCGCAGGCCAGCGCAAATGATATTGCGCGCGACCCAGCGACAAAAGCCGCATACGACTACTTGCAATCGCACGCGCCGCTGCGTTCGGGCGAAGAATCAACGATGCTGCGTTTTTGGATGGCGCGCGATTCCTATCAAGACATTTCACCCGCACAAAGCCTGATTTTCGTCAACGCGGTGCGCCACAATCTCACCACGCCGAATTTAGCGTTTACCTTTTTTTCCTGTGCCGCGCCGGAGTTTTGGGCGCCGCTTTTTAATTACGCCAGTTCTTTGCATTTAACGGATGTAGATTTCAATGTCGGTGGGCGCGATTACGGCGTTTACGGCCACGATTGGCGCGCTTTGCCCGCAATGGAGTGGCTCGATTTGCTCGGCGAGCGCGAAGTGACATCGGCCACACAATATAACGCCGCCGTTACGCCGCCACTGGACGTGCTGACGCGTGAAGTCTTCTTCGACGCTGTGCGCGATGCCTTGCGCGACTGGCATCGCCCCGACGATTTGCGCCGCAATCCGCTTTTGCGCACTCGTCTTGTTGTCAACCGCGCCGGGCGCAGCGCCTCGGACGATGAGCGCGTGACAGCTTTGCAATCGCTGATCCGCGAAGCCTGCGAAACCATGCGCGGCGCCAAACGCGAAGGCAAATTCCTGCGCGCCTTGTATCACAGTTACATCAAACCTGCGCCCACCCAAGAGCGCGCCGCCGAAGCGATGAACGTGCCGTTTTCCACCTACCGCCGCCATTTAAAATCCGGCCTTGATTCCGTCGCCGATTACCTCTGGAAACGCGAAATCGGCGGGTAATAGAATAGACCTCTTGCAAAAGTCGGTTTAGATGTTTGCGTGACGAACGCCCACGAAGGCCCATTGAAGGGGCATCGGCTTGCCGTGTCCGATGTTTGCGTTTCTGAAAAAACCGCCCGATTTTTTAAAAATTCCGCCGATTTTTTAAAAATTAGCGTTCCCCCAGAGTAAATTCCCATTCCCCTACAACAAATTCCCGTTCCCCTACAACAAATTATCGTTCCCCTACAACAAATTAGTGTTCCCCCAGAGTAAATGGGCGCTTCCCCAGAGCAAATTAGCGTTCCCCCAGAGTAGGGGCACGCGCCCGCAAAGCAAAATCGCCGCTCCCTGAGCCGGGGGCGCCGAAGTAATCAACTTTGTGCGGCGTGTTTTTTATGAGGCCGCTTGCCAAAGTCGGTTTCTGTGTTGGCGAAAAGTAGGGGCCTGAGGTGCGCTTATTCTTTATGGGGTGAACGGCGAGCCATCGGGCAGGCGGGTTTGCGTCCATTCGATCATTTTGTTGTCGCAAGGATAGCGCGCGGCGAGTTCTTCGTTGAATTCGATGCCAAGTCCCGGCGTTTCGTTGAGATAAGCGTAGCCATTGCGCAATTGCGGGCAGCCGGGAAACATTTCTTGTTCGAGTTCGGAAAATCCGGCCCATTCCTGCACGCCGAAATTGCGCGCGTTTAAATCGAGATGCAAATTCGCGGCATGACCAATCGGCGACACATCGCCCGGCCCATGCCATGCGGTGCGCACGCCGAAGGCTTCGCAAAGCGTCGCTAACTTTTTCGCGGGCGTTAGGCCGCCAATGGCGCTGATGTGGCAGCGGATGAAATCAATCAAACGATTTTCAATCAGCGGCAGCCATTCGACGGGATGGACAAAAAGTTCGCCCATCGCAAGCGGCGTGGCGCACTGCGCGCGGATGGTGCGGAACCATTCGATTTGTTCCGGCGGCAAGGCATCTTCCAAGAAAAACAAGCGAAACGGTTCGAGATTCTTCGCCAAGCGCACCGCTTCAATCGGCACAAGGCGCTCGTGAATATCGTGCAAAAGTTCCACTTCGTAGCCGATGGTTTCGCGCAAATGGGCAAACATTTTCGGCACGCCGCGCGAATATTCATCGGGGTCATAATACGCGCCGGGCAAAGCCGCTTCGGGGCGTCGCGCTTGGCCGTCCAAATGGCCGCCGTAGCCACCCATTTGGCAACGGATGTAATGAAAACCCATTTCCATATAAGCGCGCACGCTGTCTTCGACGGCTTGGGGTTCGTTGCCGCCTGCATGGCGATAAACCGCTGCTGCTTCGCGGCATTTGCCGCCGAATAATTGATAAACCGGCAAGCCCGCGATTTTGCCTTTGATGTCCCACAACGCCATATCCACGCCCGAAAGCGCGTTATTCAAAACCGGCCCGTTGCGCCAGTAAGAATTAACGTGCGCGGTGTTCCAAATGTCTTCGATGCGCTGTGGGTCGCGGCCTTTGAGAAGCGGCGCGAGAAAATCTTCAATCGCCGTTTTGACTGTCGTGTGACGCTGTGTAAACGTCGCGCAACCCAAGCCATAAAGGCCCGGCTCGGAGGTGACAACTTTGACGACAATCAAACGCTGTGTGCCCGGCTGCGTGAGAAAAACCTGCACGTCTTGAATCGTAAGCGCCATGAAAATCCCTTTGAAGAAGAATAGCGGCCCCGTTGGTTAATCACAATCGCACCGTGCGGTCAACACCCACACGAGTGGTCGGTAATTGTTGGCAAAGCGTGGGGCTTGCGCACCCTTCCAATCGGGAGATTGCAGACTAATTTTGACTAACCCGATTGGGCGTCAGCCCAATGGCATGGAGTTAAGGCGTTTGAAAGCGTAGCTCCTCCAACTTTGACAGATGGGCGGGTTTGAAGTCAGACCGGTTGAAACCGGTCTCTGCAAGAGCCAAGGCCACCTTCGTGGCCTAAAAATGGAGGTTTTGAGCCTGCGAAGGCAGGCTTTGCCTCTACAGACGCCGGTTT
>JANMKN010000236.1:0-7520 GCA_031372065.1 Abditibacteriaceae bacterium
CATAATACGTCAATGAGGCGATGGTTAAAGGCATGATTGGCGCGGCGTGGGTCGGGAACACACTCGAATATCTCGAAAATTAGCATGAACCCAGTTTCTCACGAACCTCTTTCCTGCCTTATTTCTCATGCGATTGCCCTGAACCATAATTAAATATTTCGTGGAATTCGTTCTAAAATGCCGCCTTCAAAAACGTTGTATAAATTCAGATGGTTCAAATGAACGTAACCGATATGGCAACCGCAGGTTTCGTTGGAACACAGGCGCGAACGCAAGGCGTTTTGCCAGTTTTCTTCGTAGATATTGCCCAAATTCTCCTTTATAAAATGACAGCGCCGTATAACTCCGTCGCCATCTACGGAAATCACCGCTTCACCGGCACGGCAGGCAAAGTTCAGGCTTTGATGGCGCGTGTTGTTCATCGAAAAAAGCGGATCAATCGCCGCTAAAAAATCGACTTCAGCGGGCGCATAATAATTTTGGGCGCGCTTAAATGCGTTGATCCATAAATAAACATCGGGCGATAATTCAGCGCGCAGATTTTCGATTTCCGCGAAATGCTCTTTGAGTCCGACGATGCCGACACTGAAACGAATGCCCTGCTTTTGCATAATTTCGCAGCGTTTTAAAAACGAGGCGCGCGATGTTTCGCCGGGATGATAAGTGACCCACAAACCGAGTTTGCTCCTGTCGCAAAGTTTGGCCCAATCGAAGCGGCACGAGCCATTGGTTTGAATGGCGATTTTTTCGATGTGTGGCAAATTGGTCAGCATTATCAAGGCTTGCTGATAGCGTTTGCGAATCAGAGCCTCGCCCCATGGTGTAAAGAAGACTGAAAACTGGATGCCCCTATTTGCTTGTATGAAATCGATGAATTTCGTCAAAGCCAGCGCGTCGCGCGCGTGTTCTTCGTCCGTTTCCTGATGCTTGGCAAACGGGCAATAAGGGCAGGCATAATTGCAACTCGAAAGCGGCCCGCGATAAAGAATGGTGAGTTTCATTTGGGGTTATCGCAAATCGAAAGTTTGCATTTGAGCGCGCACGTTTTGCGAAGCCAACCACGGGCCGATGACATCGGCGTTTTCTAAACCGGCTGGGGTTGGGCGCAAAATTTCGTTCTCATTTTGCACGAAGTTTAATGCTTCCAATTCCTGCAATTGCGGAAAATCGGCGCGCGCTTCGCTGCCGAAATGCGCGGTATAATCCGCGAAATGTAGGCCGCCGATATAACCCAACGATTGAATAATATAGCGGCGTTTTTGCTCGTCTTCATCCAATTGAAAACCATAACCAGCAAAGTCGAAAGAGGCAGCCGGACGCTTGATATAATCGCTCAAAATGGCGCGCACGCCTTCGCTTCCGACGGCAAATTCGCCTGAATAATGCAGCGAAAGGGAGTAAGAACGTGCCCCGGCGCCCAAACCAATCATGCCATCTTGCTGGCAGCAGTAAAGCGGGCACCCCACCCCCAGCCCCTCCCCTTGGTAAGGGGAGGGGAGTTTTTGGAACTGTCGCAGCGAAATTTGTTGGTAGCCGTTGTCCAGCAAAAAGTCGCGGCCCGCACGATACAAGGCCAAACGTGCCGCGTTTTCTGCTTCGATTTTGCCCGCTTCGGCGCGCTTGGCAAGGCCGGTCAAAGGGCGCACATAAAGCGGATACAAGAAAATTTCTTCCGGCAAAAATTGCAGCGCGGCGTAAAGCGAAACTTGCAAAGTTTCAATTGTCTGGCCCGGCAAACCGAGAATTAAATCAATGTTGAGCGTCCGAAAATCCAGATGGCGAATCGCATCTAACGCTTGCAAAACATCACTTGTTTTTTGGGCGCGCCCTGCCGCCTTGGTTTCGCTTTCCACAAAACTTTGCACGCCGATACTGATGCGATTGGCGCCGCGCGAGGCCAACACTTCCAGCTTTTCCGGCGTGGCTGTTAAGGGCGAAGTTTCAACCGAAACCGGAATATCCAAGGGCCGCGCTCCCATGATTTCTTCGACAATATCAAAGGTGCGATGCAAGCCCGCGACGCTTAAAAAAGTCGGCGTGCCGCCACCAATTGCCATGCGCGCAAAATGCGCGGGCGCAATCGCTTCGCGCACATGACAGGCTTGGTTTTCCAAGGCATTAAGATACGGATTTTCTAATTCGTCGTCATGGCGCACCGTCGTGAACAGATTGCAAAAGCCGCAGCGCATTTCGCAAAACGGAATGTGCAAATAAAGAAAAAGCGCGTCGCGATTTTCGCTTTGCCACGCGTCTTTGAGCGAAATCGGCGGCGCCAAAGGGCGATAAGCCGTTTTGTGCGGATAGGAATAGGAATAAGCCGCATACGGCGATTTTTCGAGCCACTCTTTTAAAGAATTCATCGGGGCGTTCATCGGTGTTTTTCCGGCAAAACAAATTCGGCGTAAGGCACTGTCCACACCACAGGATGCGCCAAACGATGGCCTTCGTAGCCGTCTTCGCCAAAAGCCGTGCCGTGATCGGAACACAGGACGCACAAAGTCGAAGCGCGCTGGCGCAAGGCTTCAAAAAGCGGCGGCAATTGCGAATCGGTATAAGCCAACGCATCGCTCATGGTTTCAACCGAATCGGTTTGGGCGCCCGGCGTCCACAGGTAATTGGGCTGATGCATGGCCGCGATATTGATAAACAAAAACACGCGTTTTTGGCGCGGCACTTCGCGCAAAATTCGGACGGCGATTTCCACTTGAGTTTGCACCGAATGCGCGCCCGTCACGCCGGTTTCTTCGCGCCAATGACTTTCGTGAAATAAGTTTGGCAGCACACAAGATAAAGGCGTTAATTGGTTGAAAAACCCGACGCCGCCGATGCAAGCTGTGTGATAATTTTGCCCGGCGAAGCCCGTCACAATATCAGGCGCATCGAAAATCATTGTGGTTTCGACGGCGCTAACGCTGCCGGCAAAACGCGTGGCAAAAAGGCGCGGCGAATGCGGATTATCAATGGGCGTCGGCAAAAATCCGGCGAAAAACGCGTGATGCGCCGCATAAGTGAAACTGCCCGGCGTGTGGCGCGCCTGCCACGCGCCACGGGGCAAAATTGCTTTTAAGTTTGGCGTCCGTCCATTGCGCAAAGCGCTCTCGGCCACGTCAAAACGCAGTGTGTCCAGCGTCATGAAAAGCACATCGTGCGTGCCCAACATCGAACGCGCGTTAAGAGTGGAATTGAGTAGCATTTTTCAACGCGCTAATTTGCGCTTCGTAAGTCGTTTGTTTTTTGTGCAACACGCCTTGCAGCAAATCGCCCCACGCATTGACTTCTAAAATCGCGTGGCGCCGGAAGCCGGGCGTAAACAATAAATCTACGCCGCCACATAATGAATCAGGAAAATAGCGCATGGCTTTTTCACAATCGTGCAGGGCACTTTGCCAAATGTCCGGCGGCATTTTTTCGCGCAGCAACTCGCCATCGGCGCGCTCGTTGAGCAAGTGCAAATTGGTCAGCGGATGTTTGGACAAACGCGCCACTTTATGCCGCGTTTTTTGTGCAATAACGACCACGCGCAGATCGCAACTGCGGCCCGCAAAATTGGCTTTGGGAATCCATTCTTCGGCGTGCGCGCGATGGAGGCAAAGCGCGTTTATGGTTTCAACAATTTCATCCAACTGCGTCAAAGTGCGCACGCGCCGCGAATGATAAAGGCGCGTTTGCTTTTCGCTGCGCACAACTTCGGTTGTCGTTGTGGCGCGATGGTTTACCCCATTGGTTTCGTAAGCCACCACGCCCGCCGCGCTGGAGCCGTGCGCCAATTTGATAAAAGCGCGACGGCAATGCGCGGCCCGCATTCTACTTGTCAAATCATCGAAATTTTGCGGGATGCCCAACGCGCGCGGGACGGGAACTTTTGTTTCTTGCAACAATTTTTGACAGCGCGGTTTATCGAACATGATTTCAATATCGCGCGCTTTGTGCGTCACGCCATGCGGCGGCGCATTGTGCAATTGCTTTTCGGTTTCCTGCAAAGCATGGAGCAAACCAAAAAACCATTGGCGCGAAGGCCACAAACGGCCTTTTTCAAAGTGTAAATTTGCGATTTCTTCGTGAGAAATCCAAGAAAACGCGCCTTCGTTTTCACTTTGAGCCGCGCCGCGCTGCAAAAGCAGTTTTTCCACGTCCCAATCGCGCCCCGGCGATTCGATTCGCACGAAATCGCCGGTTTGGACCACTTCGCCCAGTTGAATTTTTCCGCGCAAAAAATCAGACCACGAAACGAATTTGGCAGGCGGAAAATTGTGCTTTTGCAGCGCCGCTTGAAAACCGGCGACGCGCGGGCTATCGGCGTTGCCAAGCAAGACAAAATTCATGGCGAAATTTATTCGCCGTGCGCGACGTAGCGATAGGTTTCGTCACCGTCTTCGTCGCCCGCTTCTTGTTCGCTGACATCCACTTCGCATGGTAATTTTTTGAGTTTTCCCATCATTTCGTCCGAGCAATAATGATGATGCAAATCGAGTTTTTTCAGCTTTTGAATGTGTGGATTATCCAGCAGCGCTTGCGCGCCTTTATCGCCCAAAATGCCGAGAGATAAATCGAGAACGCGAATTTTGTCGAGAATCGGGGCGCCCTGTAAGGCTTGCGCGATGGCGTCCGCCATTTCGCTGTTGCGCAGGCCGAGATATTGTAATTTCGGAAATAAATCGGCGCCAAGCAGCGGTTTTATATCGTTAATTTGCGTATCGGCGCCATAATTTTCTTCGCCAAGCCACAATTCCAAATGTTCCAAATTCGGCAGTTGCGCTTGAGAAATCGCTTGCACAATGGCACGCGGCAAACCGCCGGTTTCAACAACAAGGCCTTTCAAATTCTTATGGCGTGGCACGCCAAGAGATAACGCATCGCTGCCGCGTGTGCCCAGCCATTCGAGATTGGGGAACGCTTCGAAAATAGGGGAAATATCGGTTTGCTCGATCCACGACATTTCGTTTTCTTCGCCGACAATATCGCCGATAAAAAGCGCTTTGAAATGCGGCAATTTTCCGGCAGAGGCCACCAAAGGTTCAACAACTTCAGCGGCAGACACATCCCACGCTTGCCCCATCCACGCGCCGACAACAAGGCCGTTTAACTGGTCGGCGCCTTCGGTTTCGAGCAATTTAGTCAGCAAATCGCTCCACTTGCCTTTGTTGTCGTAATTCAAAGTCAAACGCGGCAAAACGTGAGCTTTCAAGGCTTGTCCGGGCTGCCAATCTTCCACTTTATAACCGCCAAATTCGGCTTTGTGTTCGCTAATCATGCTTTCCTCCTGAAGATGGTTTAAGCTGCCCCCATCTTATGATCCAGTGCTTGCCTGAGATTTCTTCTCAGTTTCCACCTTTTGCTTTGCCGATTCCAGCCACTGCGTAGCGAACTCATCCGGTGGCACATATCCCAAACTCGAATGGAGGCGTTGTTGATTCCAGTAGCGACGCCAATCATTCAAAAGAATGCGATGTAACCTAATCGAATGCCCCTTCGGTGGCACAAACCGCGCAATGCCAGGGCAATAAACTCCGGCCCGTTGTCCAATCGTAACATCTGCGGTGTTCCGCGTTGCTCACACAACTGATCCAAGATATCGCACACTCGTTCGCTGACAAAACTTTTCCCGCATCGATGCTTAACGACTGCCGGGTGAACTCATCGCTAACGCATAAGATATGCACTTTGCTGCCAGTCTTTGCTGCCAGTCTTTGCTGCCAGTCACCGTGCCTTCTTCCAGAAAATCTAAACACCAGATTTGCCCCGGCGCACTCGCCACAATCTCACTCACCGAAGCGCTACTACGCCATTTCTTGCGGGGGCGATGCCTCGGCACGCTCAATTGCTGCTCTTTCCACAAGCGGTAAATCCTCATATGATTGACTTTCCAGCCATTACGATGCATCTCTTGATGGGCCAGACGGAAGCCACGCCGCCTGCGCCACTGCGAAAACGCTTGTAATTGCTCCACGAGAATCGCTTCGTCGGGCTGCGTGGGCCGCGCGTGATAACAGCACGTTGAGCGTGAGAATCCGCGCAACTCACAGGAGCGCCGCTGCGAGAGTCCCCGGCTTTGGGCAAGTCCACAAACTCCCGCTTCTGGGGGAGCGCTCACCAGTTTTTTGAGAGCGCCTCCTCCAACACATCGTTTTCCAGATCGCGCTCGGCCAGCAACTTCTTCAAACGAGCATTCCCTTTTTCCAAATCACTGAGCCGCTGCACTTGTTTGGTGCTGGTGCCATTGAACTTCTTGTGCCACTCGTAGAAAGTGGCTTCGGAAATGCCCTTTTCTTTGCACAGGGCAACAATGGTTTTTTCGCCCTTGGCCGCTTCTTATAAAACCGCCACTATCTGTTCATCGCTGAACGGTCCCGCTTTCATACTTTGCTCCTCATTTTTTAAGTATGAGTCTCAGCCAGCTATTGGATCATATTTTGGGGTGCAGACCAAGAATGCATTAGCCTTGGGCAACTGCGGCACTGGCAAAACGCATATCGCTTTGGGCTTGGGTTTAGCAGCTTGCCAGAAAGCACACCATGTTCGCTTTGTTGCAGCGGCCTCTCTGGTGCGCGAGTTAATCGAAGCCAAAGATGAAAAACGTGTGCTGCGCTACTAAAAACAACTGGCCGGTTTTGAACTGTTGATCGTGGATGAGCTGGGTTTTGTGCCGCTCTCGAAAAGTGGCGCCGAACTGTTGTTTGAGATTCTGAGCCAGCGTTATGAACGCAGTGCCACTTTCATTACCAGTAATCTGCCCTTCAATGAATGGACGGAGATTCTGGGATGGGAGTGACTCACTGGTGCCTTGCTGGATCTCCTGCCCCATCATGTTCATATCCTTGAAATGAACGGCGCCAGTTATCGTTTACAAGACAGAAAAAGGAGCAAAAAAAGAACGAGGGCATTGAAGCAATACACACTTCAACGCCCTAAACAGAGGCAACTTTGGAGCAAAGTTGTCAGACTGAAAAACAACGCGTGTGGCCTATTTTTGCACCGGTGAACTGGTCTTGCTTCTCACTGGTATTTATAGGCTTGGGTGCGGGCCAATCCCTGTCCCCGACTCAGGCTCTGGCTTAGTTCTTGGCGCTATGAGGTGTTCAAAAAGACGATATAGTGTTGTTCCACCCATAAAGAGTAGGATATTCAAAGCACCCTATCAACTCCTGCCGTTTGAGGCAATAATCTATGCACGGGCGTATCAAATCAGGCAAAATTGATCCTTATCCAAATGTTTCAAGGTGAAGTTCGTCCAACCCCTACTATTAGGTGTCATAAGGATTAAATCCGGGTCAGCGTTCCGGTTTCGCCGCCGAAAGTATCGGTTTCGGCGCCGAGGCGTTGCAGAATCGTGACGAAGAGTTTTGAAAGAGCCAGTTCTTCTACTTCCTGCTTGCCTTGCCATCCGCCGGCATCGGTATCTATTCCTGCGCCGGCCTGGTTGTCTTCGTTTCCTTTGCCGAACTTGAGATAGCGACCGTTGGTGAAGCCGAGGTTTTTGCCACCGGCGGAGATGATCGGGTAGTTGCGCGAGAGGTGGAAAC
>JANMKN010000237.1:0-7151 GCA_031372065.1 Abditibacteriaceae bacterium
GCAGGAAGGCCAGCCGCAACCCGAGAAGAAGGAGTTCGGCAAGAAAGACTTCTCCTTCGGCGGCCCCGGCGGCTTCGGCAGACGCAAGGCCGACCCTGCCAAGAACGGCCCCAAAGTGGAGCTTGCCGACGCGAAAATCTCGCTTGTCCATGGTGGCGATAAATTCGGCCATCGCAGTGGATTTGACCGGCCAAGTCTGCGCCGACAGCATGGGCAGTCGCTTTTATTCGGGCATCGGCGGGCAGGTGGATTTCATGCGCGGCGCAGCGCGGTCGAAGCGCGGGCGGCCTATTATCGCGCTGCCATCAACGGCGCAAAACGGCGCCGCTTCGCGCATCGTGGCGGCGCTCGAAGAAGGTTCGGGCGTGGTAACGAGTCGCGGCGACGTGCATTACGTCGTCACGGAATACGGTATCGCGTCTCTGCACGGCAAAAGCGTCGGCGAGCGCGCCCGCGCTTTAATCGAGATCGCGCATCCGAGTTTTCGCAACGCGTTGGTTGATGCGGCCAAAGAGCGCCGTTACGTTTACGGCGATTTGCGCCATTTTCAAGGGCATTTTTATCCGGCGCGCTTGGAGCACACGCAAACTTTTCAGCATCCGCAGCGGGGCGAAGTCTCGCTGTTCTTTCGCCCGATTCGCGCTTCGGACGAGCGGCTTTTGCAGGACTTTTTCTACTCGCACAGCGAAGAAACGATTCGCGGGCGCTACGGTTATTACGCCCGCGCTATGCCTCACGAGCGCGCCAGTGATTTGGTTCAGCTCAATTATCGCACTCGCTTGGCGCTGGTCGGCTTGGTTGGCGAGCCGGGCGAAGAAAAAATCGTGGCCGTCGGGCGTTATGAAGGGCATTCCGAAGTGCGCGTGGCCGAAGTGGCGTTCGTGGTTCACGAAGAGTATCGAAAATTGGGCATCGCGCAGCATTTGCTGAGAATATTAACCGACGCGGCGCGCGAAAACGGCTTTGCCGGTGTCGTCGCGCAGGTTTTGCAAGAGAACGCGCCGATGCGCCACGTTTTCGAGAAAGTTTTGGGCCGCGCCGACGATACAACCTCTATCGGCGGCGAAGTCATGCTGCGTTATCAGTTTGAGGACGTGCCTTTCGATGAGCCGGTCGAAGCGGGATGACGCAGTGCAGGTGAAATCAGGCTTTAATGAACACCTCGTAGACTGCACGGTTATGAACCACGAAACAACCGCGCGTGATTTATCAGAGCCGCTTCGCCAGCGTGTTTCGCTGTTTCGGCGTTGGCTGACGCGCGTGGTGCTGGAAGAAAACGTGTTTTTGTTTTTGCTTGGCGCCCGATGGCTGAGCTTACTGCCGCCTCTTTTAGTAGCATGGTCGCAGACTGCGCCTTTAGCGTCCGGTGCGCTGTGGTGGGAGGTCTTCGCCATCGCGGCTGCGGTGAATCTGGCGCTGAACTTTGGGCACGAAAAACTCGACCGGCTTGTGATGCGCCAGCCTTTGCTGCTTGGCGCCGACATAGCTTTCGGCGCGCTCCTGCTGGCGCTGACCGGTGGTGCCGCTTCCCCTTACTTTTTCTACGCGCTCACGCCGGTCTTAGCGGCGGCGTTCTTCTTTTTCATGCGCGGCGGTCTGCTGGCGGCTTTGGCCTTTACGCCGTTTTACGCTATGGCCCTTCTCTGGTCGCACCGCGATGGTGCTGTTCCGCTGCGTCCGGTGGATGTCATCATGGAAAGCGGCGTGCTTTACGGCGCGGCGTTTGTGTTCGGCTACCAGTCGCTTTTGCTGCGTCGTTTGCGCGCTTCGTCGGATAACTTGCGTCAGGCGCAGGAAGAACTGGGACGCGCTGAAACTCTGGCGGCTCTGGGCAAGATGGTGGCGCACGTTTCGCACGAAATTCGCAATCCTTTGGTGACTTTGGGCGGCTACGCGCACGCTTTAGCGCAACATCCCGACGACGCCGAAAAAGTGACTCATCGCGCCGAGCGCGGTTTTTGAGAGATGTCCATGAGGCGGCGTCGGAGAATAGCCGCAGAGCAGAAGCTCGCCGAGTCCGGCGCCGTCGGCGCTGCGAAACGCCGAACCGACGTTGTGCGCCGAGCGAATATTGTCGAGAATCGCGTAAACCGGCAAGCGCGGCAGCGTGCGCGCTTCGTCCATCGCCATGCGGTCACCGCCGTGTTCGTGGCGAACCCAGTAATCTTTTGGTTTTGTCACGCGGGCAGTGTAGGGCGGGCGAGTCGAAGCGTCAAAAGCACGCGAAGCTAACTGTAGGAGTGAACGCTTTTGACGGTGTGGCGCTCAATCTTCGGCGTCGTTTAAGTCGCTGTTGGCCGGGCCGGTAAGGACGTGGCCGGTGGCATCGAAGCGCGAGCCGTGACAAGGACAATCCCAGCTTTTTTCGCCGCTATTCCAGCGCACGATGCCGCCCAAATGCGGACAAACCGCCGATTTTTCGTGCAAAATGCCGTTTTCATCGCGGAAACAGGCGATTTTATGCAAACCTCGCCGCAAAATTGCGCCTTCTCCAGGCGTGATTTCTTCGAGTGATTCCACCTCGCCGCCGGTCAGCCAATCGGCATATTGCACGGCCATGTTGCCACTTTCGCGCAGAAATTCGCCTGCCGCGCGCAGAGTTTTGCGCGCTGGATTGTAAAGCGTGGCCCACGCGTTTTCGCGGCCCAAAATCAGGTCGCGCAGCAAAATTCCCGCGATGGTGCCGTGGGTCATGCCCATTCCGCTGTCGCCGGTGGCGATGAAAACGTTGGGCGAATCGCTTGGATTCCGCCCGATAAAAGCCAATCCGTCCACCGGTTCGAGAACTTGGCCCGACCAGCGAAAAAGCACTTCTCCGAGCCTTGGAAAGCGGTCGCGCGCCCATTCTTCGAGGTTGGCATAGCGGTCGTCGGCATCGTCGGCTTGGCCGGTTTTGTGGTCTTCACCACCGATAATTAGCACGTCGCTGCCCTCGTCCATAGCTTGCAGGCGAACATAATGATACGGCTCGGCGGTGTCCCAGAAAAGTGCGGGCGCGACGGCGCCTTTGGGCACGCGCGCGCCGACGACATAGGTGCGATAAGCCGCCTGCTTGGTGTGCATCGTCACCATGTCGTTGAAAGGCGAATTGGTGGCGACAACCACGAATTTGCAAGTGACTTCGCCGCCGCCCGCGACTTCGACGCGCGCCACATCTTCGGATTCGGTGCTGATTTTTTCGACGTGCGAGCCGCAGTAGATTTTGCCGCCGTATTTTTCGAAGGCGGCGGCCAAACCGTCCAAATACTTCAAAACGTGAAACTGCCCTTGACGCGGAAAACGCAGCGCCGGGCCGCTTTCAAAACCATCGAGCGGCGCGCGTTCGATTTTTTCAATGCTGCGGTTTCCGGCGCGATGAGCGGCGGCCAATTCGTCGTCGAGAAACGGCGCGTTTTCGTCCGGCGCGGCGAAAAGATAAGCGTCGAGGCGCGCGAAATCGCATTCGATGCCTTCCAACCGCGCGATGCTTTCGATTTCGTCAATGGCGGCGTTGTGGCTCTCGAAGGCGAGTTGAGCGCCGCGTGCGCCGTGTAAATGCTCGATTTCCACAAAAGAATCGTCAATTTCGTTCGATAAATGCGCGGTTGTGCGCGAAGTTTCACCGCCTCCGATGGCGCCGTCGTCCAAAACCACGACTAAGCGACCGGCTTTGGCCAATTGATAGGCCACGCTGAGTCCGGCAATGCCCGCGCCGATTACGCAAACGTCGGCTTCGATATCTTGCTGCAACGGCGCGTAAACCGGCACCTCTGCGGTGGCACTCCACAGCGAAACGCTTTGTCCAGATTGGGAATTCATGCTTTGCTCCTCGATTTCGCCCCGCGCAGGAGCAAGCGCGGTGCCGAGCAAGTCTTTCTCTTTATTAGGGGTTACGCAGTTGGAGTAAACCAAAGAGCATGAATGCCCGCCGCTGATAACACGCGCTGTAGCAGCGGTTCATCTCCGTCATGAAAACGCCCAATTACGCGAAACGCTGGCAATCTACGAGTTGAGTCAAACCATTGCTTTTTCGCTGAATAGCAGGGAAATTCTCGACAAACTGGCTGATAGTGTCTAACAGTTCGAGGTAGACGAAATTTCGATTATGCTGGCGAACCCGGAAAGCAATGCGCTTCAGGTCGCTGTTGTGCGCGGTGCTGGGCGTGAGCATCTTGTGGGGCAGCGCATTGCAATTGTCGAAGGCATCGCAGGATGGGTGGAAAGTCATCATGAATCGCTGATCTTGCATGGCACATCGAAGTCCAAAGCGCCGTAGGGCAGGGCACCAGCTTCATTTTTCATTTGCCGATGAACAGAAAAGGTGAGTAATGAAAAGGGCGCTACGCGCTGTTGGACTGCGCGCCGCAGGCGCTTTTTTAAGTCTGATCCTTCGCCTTATTCCTCTCGAAACAATCCGCCGTTTCGCGGATGTGACAGCACCTTTTAAAAAGGAAAATAAGTAGTGAAAGCGCCTCTGCGCTTACTTCTTTTCCAAAGGTGACTGCCATGACATTCCAAAAAATTCTCTGCCCGACTGATTTTAGTGAGGCTTCTTATGAGGCGTTGCGCCAAGCCATTGAATTGGCCGGCACTGGCACTGCGGAAATTTGCGTATTGCACGTCGAATCTTCGCCGAACGCGCTGACGCCTTTGGGTGGCTACGCACCGAGCGCGCGCTCGGAAGCCGACCGCCGCGCCGAAACCGTGAAAAACTTGTGCGCTGTTCTCGAAGAACGCGTGCCGCAAAGCGTGCGGACGCGACCTTTGTTGAAACAAGGCGAAACCGCTGAGGAAATCGTGCGCGCCGCGCGCGAAGAAGGCGCCGATTTGATCGTTTTGACCACGCACGGCGCCGGCGGACTGCGTCCCGGCACTTTGGGCAGCGTCGCTGTGGACGTGCTGCAAAACGCGCCCTGCCCCGTCCTGACCGTCAACCGCTCGCGCGAGTCTGTCGAAGCGCGCAGCGATTCCACCGCGATTTTCGATGCCGCCGCGCTGCGTCCCGAATTTGAAATCGTCCACGCCACCAGTCATGCGCTGTATTTGGACGGCGACTGAAGGCGCCGTAACTTCCGCGCAAAAGGCAGTGAGAATGATGGGAACATCAAAAGTGGTCACGCTCGATAGCGAAAACTGGCTCGACTGGGAACGTGAGTTCCCGGTTGAGGCCTCAAAAAGCGAGAAGCTGCGCTTTTTGTTGCGCTACGCAGTTTTGGCGCCGTCCAGCCACAACGCGCAGCCGTGGATTTGGGAAGTTTCGGACGGCCATGCCGACCTTTACGCCGACCGTCACCGCGCCTTGCCGGTTTCCGATCCGCAGGGCAGCGAGCTTATCATTGGCTGCGGCGCGGCGCTCTTGCATTTGCGTTTGGCGATCAGGCACTTTGGCTACGCCGACGAGGTGAAACTGCTGCCGCGCGCTAAAAATGCGCGTCCCGACCCCGATTTATTGGCGCGCGTCACACTTGGCGCCGCGCAAGCTCCCGACCAAGAATCCGAGCAATTATTTGCGGCCATCGCGCAACGTCACACCAATCGCAGCCTGTTTTTAAGCACGCCGCTTCCCGCCGGTCTTGAAGGCAATTTATGCGAAGAAGCGGCGCGTGAAGGCGCGTGGCTGCACTTGATCGAAAATTCGCTGCAACGCACTGCTTTAATAGATTTAGTGGCGCAAGGCGACGTGATGCAGTGGCACGAGCGTGAATTTCGGCGCGAACACGCGGGCTGGATTCGTCCTCACCACAGCGAAAGCACCGACGGCATCCCCGGTAACGCGATGGGGCTGGGCGCGCTCACCTCGCGCGTGGCGCCCGTCGCTTTGCCATTACTGGACGTGAGCGAGGCTCAGGCCGATAAGGATTGGCTTTTAGCCGGCAGTGCGCCGGTTTTGGCAGTGCTGGGCAGCGATTTGGACGGCCCGCACGATTGGCTCTGCGCCGGACAAGCCTTGGCGCGCGTGCTGCTCTGCGCGAGCGCATCCGGCATCGCGGCCAGCTTCTTCAACGGCCCCATCGAAATCGGCAAACTGCGCCCGCATTTGCGCGAAATCATCGGGCGTTCCGGCTATCCGCAGTTGGTGTTTCGTCTGGGTTATCCAACCGAAGGCGACACACCGACTTCGCGGCGCTCTGCCGAAGAAGTCACGACCTGCAACATTACGCTGCACACGTTAGCCGAAAATTTGCGGCACTCACGCGGCGCCAGCACTTCATAAACGCCTTGCACCGTTGATAAAAAGGCTTTCCAAACCCTGAATAAGGGCTTGGAAAGCCTTTTTGCTTGAAATCGCGTCGTTTTTGTGTTGTTTTTGCGGCGTCGAAGACGTAGCGGCTATTGTCGGCTGTCGGCTGTCGGCTGACGGTTTCTTAGCAAATCAACACTTCATCCACGGTGCGGCGTGGTGTAGGTTGGGGCACGGCGGCGTCCGCCGCGTAGCCGAAGCGCAATAGAAACTGCGGGAAACCGTTGCGACCGGTGATTTTACGCAACTCCGGCCACAAACCGGCGACTTCGATGGGATGATTCAAAAACGAGGCCCACACTTCGTCGGTCCGCGCCCTCAGCAGCACGCGCTCCAAAGCCTGTCCGGCCAAAAGCCAGTCGCGCGTTTGATTGCCGTTAGTGCCCAGCACGGCTAAAACCGGCAAATCGGCCAATAAATGCTCCCCGCCGCCGTTGTTGTGGACTGTTGCCAACGGCGCGACGTAGGTCGCCATGCCGCCCTCGCCCAGCGCATAATCTGGGATGCCCTCGCGGGCGCTACTGCGCGCCGTGCGAATGCACGCTGTCAGTTCGCGGCGAAATTCCACGTCTTTGCCTTGCAAATAATCGCCGACGGTAATCAAATCGGCCACCAAGCGGCGCGCATCGCCGCCCTCGATGATGTGCAGCCAGACGCCCTCGCACAACGCCGCCGCTTGTAATCCGGCCAGCAATGCGGACGGCACGAGGCGCTCCGCGAAAGCCCGACGGTTGGTGCGGCGGTGCGGAATCATGGCGAAAAGCAAATCTTCTTTGGCTGCTGGCGCCGCCAGGGCAATCGCATGAGAAATAAGGCAGGAAAGAGGTTCGTGAGAAACTGGGTTCATGCTAATTTTCGAGATATTCGAGTGTGTTCCCGACCCACGCCGCGCCAATCATGCCTTTAACCATCGCCTCATTGACGTATTATG
>JANMKN010000264.1:0-25564 GCA_031372065.1 Abditibacteriaceae bacterium
TTTACACCGTCAGCGTGCCAAAGGCGTTATAGATGCCGCCGCCCAGGCCGCCTGGTCCGCCGCCGGTATTGGAGTTGTTGCTGAGGCTGCTGTTTTCCACCGTCAGCGTGCCGGAGTTGGAGTTATAGATACCGGCGCCGCCGTTGCCGCTGCCGGTATTGGAGTTGTTGCTGAGGGTGCAGTTTCCCACCGTCAGCGTGCCGGAGTTAGAGATGCCGCCGCCGCCGCTGGAACGGCCGTTGCTGATCGTCAGGCCGCTGATGGAAACGGTTTTCCCGCTACCCACGGTGAAGATGCGGAAGTCGGGCGTGCCGTTCACGCTGCTACGCGTGACCGTCAGCAAATTGGCGCCGGGGCCGGTGATGGTGACATTCTCGCTCAGGTCGTTCAGTGCGCTGCCGAGTGAGATGATTTGCGCGGTGTCGAAGAGCGGCGAGGCAAAGGTGATGGCGTCGGGCGTGGCGCCGTTGGGATGCGCGTTGGCGTAGGCAATCGCTTCGCGCAAGGAGGTCAGGCCATCGGTGTTGGTTGAGTTATCAATGTCCGTGGTGACAATTAACGAGGGAACTTCGTTGATGGTGATGTTAAAAGTGCCCGCTACGCTGCCGCCTTGACCGTCAGCGGCGCTGAAATCGAAGCTGTCGCTGCCCAAAGTGCTGCCCGCTGTGAAAGTGAGCAGATTGTTGTCAATGTCGGTCTGTGTGAACGTGTCGTTGACCGCCAAAGCTGTGCCGTTGAGTTTCAGCGTGCCTTTGGTCGGTGCCGTAGACAGCGTATAAGTAATCGGGTTGTTATCAGCGTCGGTGACTTTGAGTTTGGTGTTGTCAATCGTCGCGGTGCTGTTGGCGCCAAGCGTCAAGCCGGTGTTAGTGGCTACGACAGGCACGTTGTTAGTTGCGGGCGCATAGCTTAAAACAATTCGCCCATTGCCGCCGTTTCCATTTGTCACCCCGCCGGTGCCAATCCCTGCGAGATAGTTCGCGTCTGTATTGCCGCCCGGTGTATCCGCCGCTCCCCCTGCGCTACCACCCGATGCAGTGAGGTTGGCAAGAAACGACGAGCCGCCGCCGCCGCCGGCACCAGAGTCAAAACCACTACTACCGCCACCGCCACCGCCGCCGAAGTAACCACCGCCGCCGCCGCCGCCGCCATAAAAATTTCCACCGCCGCCGCCTGTGAGCATACTCCCTGCGGTGCCTGCGGTGCCTGCATTACCTCCAGCTCCCGAAGGCGCACCACCCGCACCACCGCTTGTCTGTGTTCCACCGCCGCCGCCGCCTACAGGTGTCCCCGTGTTATCGAAATCAGTTCCATTGGCACCGGATGAGCCTGCCGTCAGACCTCCGGCACCACCCGGAATATTTGCAAGATTCGGGGAAGTTTCACAACTGCTACCACCGCCGCCTCCGCTGGCTGTGACCAATTCGGTCGAGGCTCGACGAATTGCGGAGCGCCCTCCTCCTGAGCCACCAAACGCACCGGCACCACCACCGCCGTAGGTCGCAGAGTTACTAACATTCCCTCCACCACCGACGACCAAAGCGAGCATTTCACCCGGCGTAACTGCCAGTGTGCCAGTGACAAAGGCGCCGCCACCGCCCTTACCGCCAGCGTCAAGACCGGCAACTCCGCCAGCACCGCCAGCGCCCCAAAGTTTCACGGTGAGGGAGGTGATTCCTGCGGGCACCGTAAAACTCTGGTCGCTCCCGGTGTAACTAAACGTAGAGGAGGTAGCGCCACCGCCACTGAACGCAAAGGCACTTGAGGCCATCAACGGCAGCAACAACATCATTAAGGCGCGGCACGACTTTTTCATTTGCATTTTCATTATAATTTCCCTTCGTGGCGACAAGGCAAGACTTATCACCACTTAAAACAAACGACGCTTGCGCTCTTTGAGCGTGGCAGCATGTCCGGTATTCTCAAAGAGGGAATAACTTTTCCCCGGTATTATCGTCAAGATTGCAACAATTATAGCATAAAATTTCGCCTGATTGTTAATGGGATATTTGATCGCGGAACCCCATCCCCGGCCTCCTGCCCACCTTCGGCGGGCGCCCGCCTTGAAACGGCAAAGGGGAAGGGAGAACCACGCGCCTACGCCCCGAAAAAGTAATAATGAATTCGGAGCAATACCGCTAAGACACCCTTCCCCTTTGCCGTTTCAAGGGGAAGGGCCGGGGATGGGGTTTTCAGGACGCGCTGTAATGTGTCCTCGGCATATCGGACACGCCATAGCGTGTCCCTACAGGCTTAATCATCGCTTACTATGCCTTAATCATTGCTTGCACAGGTATAATCATGGCTTTGCAAGGCTTAATCAACACTTTGGGAGGCTTAATCATCGCTTGGCGAAGCTTAATCAGCATGATGGTGCCTTAGTAAGCGTTGATTAATGCAGTCCAAGCAGTTATAATGGTATCTACAGGGAGATTCTTATGCCTATCACTTCGATTGCCTCTTATGACCCGACCACTGAAGCGTTTCTTATCAACTGGAATCAGGCCAATTCTGAGCTTGGCGCAGCGCCTTTGACCTTAGCTGGTGACTACAGCATCGCCGACTTCACGGCAGATCGCACCAGCATGATCCAAAGCATGAACCAAGTCACTTTGGACGCCTCCACTTCGCGCGACCGTGCCGCCGACCGCGATGTGGGCAAGTTTAATCTACTGCAAAGGCACAAACAGTTTCGCGGCGTCGTCTTGGGAAAGATTACTGCGCCCGATTATCTCAAGGTTTTGCCCGCTTCTCCGCGTCCCGGCGGCGATAAAAGCAAGTTTATCGATCCCCTGCGCGCTGCCGCAAACCTTTGGACGCGCATCAATACCAACGCCACTGCGCTGGGCTTAAGCGCGCCTCTCACTTTGGCCGGCGGCTACACTTTGGCGCAGTTTCAAACCGACATCACTGCTCTTAGCGACGCCTACGAAGCCTCCATGCAAGCCGACGAAAGCACCGGCTTCGCCCGCAGCACGCGCGACACTAATCTCGCGGCGATTTATGAGCGCATGAAGCAATATCGAGCCATCGTGCCGGGTCTTTTGCCCAAAACCAGCCCCGCGAGACAGAATCTGCCGCGCCTTTCTCCTCTTGCGGGCACAAAACCACAGGCCGTCGCTGTGAGCGGCTCGTGGGATAACGTCCTTAATCAAGCGCGTTTACAGTGGAGCGCTTCGGGCGCGGCGAATTTACTGAAACTTCAGGTGCGCGGCTGCACTGGCAGCACTTACAGACCCTCGGAAGAAAGCGTTGTCGCTGATCTGCCCATTGATGCCACGCAATTCGAGACCAATTGGGGTCTTACCGCGCCCGGTAGCAAGGCCACTTTCAAGGTTTATGTGATGAACACCACCGGCAACGAAAACGGCGGCAAAGCCGTGAAGATTGTCAGGCCGTTTACATAAGTGGAAAGAGCGATTTTATCTCTTGTCCCCTCACCCAACCACTGCCCAGAGGGCACCCGCCCAACCGCTGCGCTGGGGAGAGGAGTATTGTTCGCAAGTGCATCTGCGTGTTTGAAGACGCGCAAGGGCGTAATAGTCAGGTTCTCCTCTCCCCAGCGCAGCGATTGGGGGAGAGGCCGGGTGAGGGGACGAGCGATGAAATCGCTCTTGGCTTTGTTGAAGCCACCCAATGCCGCTTTGAAGCGATGCGCAGGGTAAATGAAGACAACAAAAAGCCCCGCGTCCACGAGGACGCGGGGCTTTTGAGGGGCCATTTAAGCCGCGACTTGCTTCTTGGCGTTCTTGCGCACGCGGTCTATGGCAGCGTTGTCGAGGGCTTTTTCAAAAGAGCGGAATCCGGCGAGTTTAAAGCCGTGCTTGGCGGCGATTTGGCCGATGCGTTCGACTTGTTCGACAGTCAAATCGCGGCCTAAGGTGTAGGGCGCGTAAGTGCCTTCGAGCGCCATCAAAATAGTCTCGCTCATGCAGGCGTAGGCGGTTTTGTCGGGAAAACCAAAGGTGAAATTGAAGTTCACAGGGCCGGGAATTTCGATAACGCCACCTTCGATGACCAATACATCGTGACGCTTTTCCGTCACGCTCTTGCTGACATCGCGCGGACGCGCTACGTCGCAGACAACAGCGCCGCTCTTAAGGTCTTCGGGGAATATCACGGCGTCTACAGCGCTGGAGACGGCCAAAATTAAGTCGGCCTTGTGCAGCGCAGTTTTGACTTCGGTGGTGTATAAAACCTGCGCGCGGCAATTGGGCGTGTTCTGCACTTTAAGACGTAGTTCGTCGAGCTTTTCGGGGTTGCGCCCTGCCAAAACAATCGCGGCCACTTTGGGCGCCAAAAGCTGCGCGCACACCGCGCCAATGGCGCCAGTCGCGCCAATGATGGCGACTTTGGCATTGGGCACGTCGGTTTCCATCAATTCGGCGGCCTTGAGCAGACCTTCTATGGCCGTGTAAACCGTATACGAGTTGCCGCTCGTCACACTAATCACGCCGTCCAGTTTGCGGGCAACGGTCAGGCCCGCATCGCCGACCACGGACGTAAAAGCGCCTAAGCCGACGATTTTGGCGCCGAGTTCGGCCCCCAAACGGCCTGTGTCGGCGATCTTTTCATAAACGAAATCGAGCGGCAGCTTTAATTGTTGGTCAGGACTGAGGGGGCAGCCGACAAACCAGCCTTCGGCTTTGGCACCAGTCGGCGATTCGATGCCGGTGATGTGGCTCATGACCTTCGGCGAGATGCGCTTGGCAATCTCTTCGACGGCCAGCAGCGGAAGATATTTAAGGATGGGATATTTACGCGCTGCATCGCGCTTTAAATCCATCGGATGAATGATAAAAGCGAACTTGTTCATAGCTGTTAGCGATTAGCTGTGAGCTGTTAGCGTCGAAGCCTTATGAAAACACCCAAAGCTAATCGCTAATCGCTAACAGCTAACGGCTATTAAAACTCCACTACCCTTGGTTGCCACGCGAGTTTTTCGAGCAGCGCCGCGTATTCTTGGGGCGAACGCGCGCCGAGCGCGGCAAAAACGCCTTCCATGACGTTGGTGCCGAAACTGCGTCCGCCGAACTCCGGCGTTGTGGTGATTAAACGCGACAAACCGCGCTCTTTTAACAGTTCCACATCGCTTTGCGTCGTCGTATTGGTCAAAATCGTTTTGCCGTCGAGACGCGGCGGCAAATAACGACGAATGAGCAGGAAATCACCGGCGATAATGTCGGCGGCTTCCATTTGTTTGCGATGCGGCGCGCTCTCCACGATGTCGTTTTGCTTGTCACCCGTCGGGTAGAGCATTTTAAATGGCAGTTTGGTGGCGATGGGCAAAACCAAAGCGCCCAAACGACGCACGGCGCGCAAAGTGTGAATCGGAAAATTCAAACCGAGGTTGAACAAGAAGTCGCCAAAGGTGCAATTGGCTCCGGCGCTGACCAATTCTTCGGCCATGCCAAAGCGATCAACCGCCGAAACGACCAGCACGTTTTTGTTGTGCCAATCAACCAAGCCTTCGCGTTGCAGACGCCGCACAGTTTCGCGTTCGAGGGTGTCTTTGAGGCCGCTGCCGTCTACCACAGGCGTAATCTTGGCGGCCTTTGCCAATTTTGCGGCATCGCGCATGATATAACGCTTCGCGCCAGCCACAACATACAAATCAATGCCGCCCAAACCAATCGCGGCGACTTTGCCGTCCAGTTCGGCAATCGTCTCGCGCGCCTTTTTGAGATCGCCGTCGGTGCCGCGACGTTCGATGGAAAACGCGCGTCCCAGTAAAGTCGTGTGGGCAATGTGATCGCGCTGCGCGCTGCCCAGCGAAACCGAAACCACACGCAAGGGCGAACTCTGATTTTCTGAGGCGGTAAGTGCGCTGTCCATCGCGCCAAGTATAGCAAGGCCGTTGCATTTCTTGAGAAAATATCCCTTGAGAATGGCCGAAAGAAGGACAACCTTCTAAACTGCGTAACACCCAAGCGCAATAATTATTATCGCTATTGAATCATGGCCGCAGAGAACATTAACGAACGAGGCCGCTGGCCGTGGCAACGCACCAAGACGTCCACCGGAGCCACGGCGACATCTGGCGCCTACCGGGGCGCCGGTGATGCCGCCGATGCGCTGGAAAACCTGCCTGACCTTGAACCTGTCTCGCATTCGCGCGATGCCGAAATGATTCTCGCGGTCTTTCGCACCGTGGTTTTGGGCGCTGCTTTAATCGGGCCGTTTATATTTTATCCCGGTTTTTCTTTGAGTTGGCAGGCCATCGCGTTGGCGGCCTTGGCCGGCATTTATAATATCGCAGTTGGCATTTCTTGCATCCGTCCCCAGCGCTTTGGCTTGCGCCGTTCCTTTATTGTGGCGATGGATTTGGCGTTAGTCACCTCGTGGATGCAGCTTGGCGAGAACTACCAGCTCTTTTCGTTTTATTACATCGTGGTTATCATGGGCGGGCTGTGGTTTCGCGTCATGGGCGGCGCCATCACAGCGGCGTTTTGCAACTTTTTCTTTCTTTTCTTCTTGGTTCGTAGCGCCAACGATGCTGATCTTGCGATCTCCACCGTCACCATTGGCCGCATTGCGCTGGATACTGGCTTATTATTTTTGGTTGGCTGTCTGGTCGGCTATATGTCCGAAGCGCAGGAAGTGGAGCGGCAGCGGCGTTTGGAAGATCAATTATTAATCGCCAACTATCAGCGCGAAATTGATCTTTCCACTCAACTTCAACCACTGCTTTTTTCCGCTGAAAACGGCGTATCAACTAATGGACGGCGCCTCGATGCCCATCTCGAAGTGGGCGTGGCGATGCAGGCGGCGCGCACTTTGGGCGGCGGCGATTACTTCGATATTTTGCCTCTGCCGGGCGGCAAAACGGCGCTAATTATCGCGGATGTGGCAGGCAAAAGCGTGCGTGCCCAAGCGCGTTTGCCGTTGCTGAAATACGCCTTGCGCGCTTTGGCGCCGCTTTATCCTGAACCGGCGACGCTGATGGCACGCCTCAACGAAAATTTAGCGCCCGATTTGCAACGCGAGCTTTTTATCGCGCTTTGCTGCGTGGTTCTCGACCCACAACACCAAACCCTATCATGGTGCAACGCCGGGCACATCGCGCCCTTGCTTTTACCCAAAGCGATTAAAAGCGCCGACGATGACGAAGAAACCGGGGCTGACCCGCCCATTTTTGCACTGGAAACTGATGGCCCGGCGCTGGGAATGTTTCCCGACACGCATTACGAAGCGCGCACGTTGCCGTGGCTGCCCGGCGATCAACTGATGCTGTTCACCGATGGCTTGGTAGACGCGTTTTCCTATGGCGGCACCGAAGACGGCGAAGCGCAAGTGCGGCATTTGTGCGGGCATTTGGTGGCAAGGTCATCGAATCCGCGCGCCGAAACACAAAATCTGGTGGACATGGCAATCGCCGCGTTCGATGCCGCCACACCCTTTGCCGAACGTTTAACCTTGCCCAGCACGAATCTCGGCCCCAGCACCACTCCGATTACTTCCAATCGCGATGATGTAACCGTCGCCTTGGTGCGCCATCGCGAGCCATAACCTAAAATGCGGTTTTGGTTGACGAACCGATAGACTGCATTTCATGCCCGAACTTCCCGAAGTCGAAACGGTGCGCGCCCAATTAGAACCCCAAATTGTTGGCAAGCGCATCCTCCAAACATGGGCGCGACTGCCGCGCCTTACGCAGCCGGATATTCCGACTTTTGTTGCTGCCACGCAAAACCAAAAAATCATCGGTGCCTGCCGTCGCGCCAAGCAAATGTATTTTCCGCTGGAAAACGGCCAGCATTTGCTGATTCATCTTGGCATGACAGGCAAATTGCACATCGAAAAAGCGCCGCACGCATTCGATTCTGCGACGTTGCACAAGCATATTCATGCCGTTTGGCGATTGGACAACGGGCAGCAGCTTGTTTTCACCGATCCGCGCACTTTTGGCGCGCTTGCCATTGCCGAAAACCTCGATTTTCTGAATAATTACGGCCCCGAACCGCTGGACGACGACTTCGACGAAGCCGCAATGGTGCAGAGCCTCGCGCGTCGCAATGTAAAAATTAAAACGGCTTTGCTCGACCAAAAAATCGTCGCCGGACTGGGCAATATCTACGCGGACGAAGTGTGCTTCTTGGCAAAAGTTCATCCAGCCACCATTGCCAGCATGGTGCCAACAGCGAAAATAAAACTCATTGTGGAAAATATGCGCCCCGTTCTCGAACGCGCCATCAAAGCGCGCGGGGCAACCTTAAAAGATGGCGGCTATCAGGACACTTTTGGAGAATACGGCGCTTTTATTCCCGCTGTCTATGGCCGCACCGGAGAAACCTGCAATAACTGCGGCGCCGTGATTGAGCGCGGCACGCTGGGCGCCGGCAAAAGTGCCCGCAGCTATCATTTTTGCCCACAGTGCCAGAAGTTATGAATTGCCTGTTGATAGTTAGGAATAGTGCGTTGTTACGCCCAAGACACCATGCCAAACCTGAAAATATTTTTTGTTAGTGCTTGTTTCATTCTCGCAGGTTGTAACACGGATGCGCAGGATGCCAGCAAAACTCCTGTGCAAGGCACCAACACGCTGCGACTGCTGCAAACCATTCCGTTGCCCGGCGTCGAAGGCCGCTTCGACCATTTCGCAGTCGATGTGGCGCGTCAGCGGGTTTTTGTGTCGGCTCTGGGCAACGACACGCTGGAAATCGTTGATTTGCGCACCGGCCAGCGTTTGCACAGCGTCCAAGGCTTGAAAGAACCGACAGGCGTGGCGTTCGCGCCGGAGCTGAACCGCATTTTCGTGGCAGAAGGCGCAGGCGAACGGTGCCAAATTTTGGACGGCACCACCTTCGCCGTCGTGCAGAGCGTGAGCGGCTTGCCCGATGCCGATAATGTGCGCTACGACAGTGCGGCCAAGCAGGTTTACATTGGTTATGGCGACGGCGCGTTGGCGATTTTGGATGCGGTCAGCGGAAAACGCCTCGGCGACATCAAACTGGCCGGACATCCCGAATCGTTTCAATTGGAAAGCAAAGGCAAGCGCCTTTTTGTAAATGTGCCCACCGCCGGATATATCGCCGTGATTGACCGCGAAAAGCGCGCTGTGATTGCAACGTGGTCTACCAGAGCCGTCAAAGCGAATTTTCCGATGGCGTTGGATGAAGTGGGGCACCATCTTTTTGTCGGTTGCCGCGCCCCAGCGCAAGAATTGGTTTTTGATACGATTTCCGGCCAACTCGCCGACACGCAACGAATCGGCGGCGATACCGATGATTTATTCTGGGACGCCAAACGAGCGCGCCTTTACGTTTCTTGCGGCGCCGGAGTTGTGAACGTGTTTCAAGTGCAGGGCAGGCATTGGTCGAAGTTAGCCGATGTTGACACTTCCGCCGGAGCGCGCACTTCTTATTTTGTGCCGGAATTGGATCGTCTTTGCGTCGCGGTGCCACATCGCGGCGCGCAGGGCGCCGAATTGCGTGTTTTTGCCGTGCAGCCGTAAAAGGGAGAATTATGTCCGAGAATCAAGTCAGCCGTCGCGCACTGTTGCGCTCCGCCGCCGTGCTGGGAGCCGCCGGAAGCCTGAATGTGGCCTTTTCGCAGCCCGCCGCCGCGAAAAGCAAGAAAGCGAAGCCGACACCGCCGCTGAGCGCCGCTGAAATAGCAGCCATCGAAGCGGCGATTGGCAAAAAAGGCACTTATGTCGAGGCCGAAGGCGTTTACACCGTGCCGCTGCCGCGCAACGACCTCAATGTGACCATCAAAGGCGAGCCGGTGCCGATTCCTTTTGGCTTTGGCGGTTGGGTCTCCTTCAAGAAAACCGTGGATGGCAAAAGCGCCGTGGTGATGGGCGACACCGTTTTGCTGGAAGACGAAATCAACCCGTTGATTTCGGCGGCTCAGGCCAACGGCCTCGAAATCGGCGCGATTCATAATCACTTTTTCTACGAGCAGCCGCGCGTGTTTTATATGCACTTGCAGGGCATGGGGCCAGTTGACGATTTAGCGCGACGCTATGCCGCTGCGCTTCAAGGCTCGAAAATCTTTCCGGCCAATCAACCCGCTGCGGGGCCGCCGCCGACGCGCACAGCGAAGGATATTTTCGACTTGCCCGCTTTGGATGCCATCATCGGCGCGACCGGCAAAGTCAACGGCGGCGTTTACAAATACACCATTGGCCGCCCCGATTTGCAGGTGATGATGATGGGCGCCGAAATGACGCCCGCCATCGGCTTGAACACTTGGGCCGCGTTTGCCGGTGAGCCGGACAACGCGCACATCGCGGGCGACGTGGCGATGTTAGCACCCGAAGTCAATCCCGCTATCAAAGCGCTGCGTGCCAACAACATCGAAATCGTGGCGGTGCATAGTCATATGCTGGACGAAGAGCCGCGCATTCTCTTTTTGCATTACTACGGGCGCGGCGCGGCCAAAACTCTGGCGCAAGGCTTCCGCTCCGCGTTAGATGTGCTTGGTAAGCCGCAAATCGGCATGAAAATGTAACCGTTGAAAGGGCTACAAGAGAATTTTCATGTGTGACGACAAAAAGACAAGGTTCCCTGCCGGAGTGGGAGTGGCTTTCGCGGCGGCGGCGCTTTTCGGGGCCAGCACGCCGCTCTCGAAGCTGCTTTTAGGGCAAATGTCGCCGATTTTGCTGGCTGGATTGCTTTATTTGGGTTCGGGAATCGGATTATCGCTCGTGCGATTAGTCATGCGAACCGGAAAAACGACGCAGGATGGCGAAGCCAATCTGCCGCGTTCGCAGTGGCCGTGGCTGGCCGGTGCGGTGCTTTTTGGCGGCGCGCTTGGCCCGGTTTTGCTGATGCGGGGACTGAGCACAACTCCGGCGGCATCGGCTTCTTTGCTGCTCAACCTTGAAGGCGTTTTTACGGCGCTTCTGGCGTGGTTTGTCTTCCACGAAAATTTTGATACCCGCATTGCGCTCGGCATGGCTGCTATTGTCGCCGGTGGCGTGCTTCTCGGATGGCAGCCGGGTGCCGGTCTGGTGGTGTCAACAGGCGCGCTTTTCGTCGCGGGAGCTTGTCTGTGTTGGGGGGTTGATAACAATCTGACTCAGAAAGTTTCGTCCAGCGACCCTTTTCAAATCGCCGCTATAAAAGGCTTAGTTGCGGGCAGCGTCAACCTCACTATCGCGCTGGCGATGGGCGCGGTGCTGCCTTCGGCGCTGATTACGGCAGAGGCGTTGGTCGTCGGCTTTTTCGGCTATGGTTTAAGCCTCGCTTGCTTTGTTTTGGCGCTCCGTCACATCGGCACGGCGCGCACTGGAGCCTACTTTTCGCTGGCACCTTTTGTGGGCGCGGGCGTGTCGCTGCTTTTGCTGCACGAAGGCGTCGGCGCGCTTTTCTACGGTGCAGCAGCTTTGATGGCGCTTGGCGTTTATTTGCATTTGACCGAGCGCCACGAACACGAGCATCATCATGAAGAATTAAAACATTCGCATCGCCATGTTCACGATGAGCATCATCAGCACAAGCACGCGCCCGGTGTTGACCCTTCCGAGCCGCACACGCACGAACATATCCACGAGCCAATGACGCATTCGCACCCGCATTTCCCCGATATTCATCATCGCCACGCTCATTGAGAACCTATGACTAACGCGCCCGACGCGGACGTTCCCTCAACGGAAATTTGCACGTTGCGCCAATTGTTGTTGTATTTTCTGCGATTGGGCACGCTCGGTTTTGGTGGCCCGATTGCCCTGGTTGGTTATATGCAGCGCGATTTGGTCGAGGAACGCCAGTGGGTGTCGAAGCAGGATTTCACCGAAGGTTTAGCGTTGGCGCAACTCGCGCCGGGGCCTCTGGCGGCACAATTGGCGATTTATCTGGGCTGGATTCGCGCTGGTGTGTTGGGCGCCACCTTAGTCAGTTTCGCTTTCATTTTGCCGTCATTCTTGATGGTGCTGGCGCTTTCCTTCTTTTATTTGCGCTTTGGCGGCCTGCCGTGGATGCAAGGCGCATTTTATGGCATCGGCGCGGCGGTCATCGCGATTATTGGGCGCAGCGCTTGGAAGTTGGTGCGGTCTACGGTTGAAAAAGACCGCGTGCAATGGCCGTCGTTTTTTATTTGTGCCATCGTGACGGCTTGGACAGAATCGGAATTTGTATGGCTCTTTTTTTTGTGCGGACTGGCGACGTTGATGGTGAAAACGAAGTGGCGTCCGCGCCTAAGCGCGCAAATGCTCTTGCCGTGGCCGCTGTGGTTTTCGACGGGCTTGCAAAACGCGGCGCCGCCGGAACTGATTTGGAAAGTTGGATTATATTTCGCGCAAGCCGGAGCGTGCGTTTTCGGCAGCGGTCTGGCGATTGTGCCGTTTTTGCACGGCGGCGTGGTAAATGAATTTCACTGGCTGACCGAGCAGCAGTTTCTGGACGCGGTAGCCGTCGCGATGGTGACGCCGGGGCCGGTTGTGATAACCGTCGCCTTCATCGGCTATTTAGTGGCCGGGCCGCTGGGCGCAACGGTGGCAGCCATCGGCGTGTTTTTGCCGTGCTATCTTTTCGTGATTATCCCAGCCAACTATTTCCGTCGTTCGGCACAAAGTCCCAAAGTCAAAGCGTTTATCGAAGGCGTAACCGCTGCGGCCACAGGCGCCATCGTCGGTGCCGCTTTTGTCCTCGGACGCCGCGCCATTTTCGATGTGCCAACCATTGCTATCGCTTTGGCGACGCTTTTCGCCCTCACCAAAATGCGCAAAATTCCAGAGCCAATAATTATTCTCGCAGCGGGCCTAATTGGGGTTGTTTTTAGAAGTTTTCGCTGAAAAACGCGATAAATGCCGTGCAATTGCCTCTCAATTCTCTGCAAAAGCTACTTCGGAGCGCGCAAAAGGCATTTAGGCGTGTGCAATGACGACTTAGGACTCTGCAAAAGGCATTTAGGAGCTTGCAATGACGACTTAGGAGCTTGCAAAAGCCATTTAGGACTCTGCAAAAGCCACTTAGGAGCGTGCAAAAGGCATTTAGAAGCGCGCGATAGGCCCTTCGGAGCGCGCAAAAGGCGCTTCGGAGCTTGTAAGACGCGCGGATTTTTACTCGTTGCGATCAACCATCAAAGCGGCTTCGCGGCGCGATTGCACAAGGGCAGCGATTAAATCATCAAGGCGGCCTTGCATGATTTGGTCGAGGTTGTTGCTTTTGAAGTTGATGCGATGATCGGCGAGGCGGTTTTCGGGGAAGTTGTATGTGCGAATTTTATCGCTGCGGTCACCGCTTTTGACTTGCGCGCGGCGCACGCTGTCACGTTCGCTGGATTGACGTTCGCGTTCGGCTTCGTAAAGGCGCGAGCGCAAAACGCGCATGGCTTTTTCTTTGTTTTGGCGCAAACTGCGCTCGTCCTGACAAGTCACGACAAGGCCGCTGGGCTTGTGAATCAATCGCACGGCGGTTTCGTTTTTCTGCACGCTTTGGCCGCCCGCGCCGGAAGAGCGCATGGTTTCGACTTCGATATCGTCGTCTTTGAGTTCGACATCCACTTCTTCGGCTTCGGGCAAAACGGCGACGCTGGCGGCGCTGGTGTGAACGCGGCCTTTTTGCTCTGTCGCGGGCACACGTTGCACGCGATGCACGCCGCTTTCGCCTTGCAAGGCTTCCCACGCGCCTTTGCCATCCACGCCGAAAACGATTTCTTTAATGCCGCCCATTTCGGCTTCGGAAAGCGAAATCGGCTCGATTTTCCAGCCGCGCACTTCGGCGTAGCGCGTATACATTCGATACAAATCGCCCGCCCACAAAGCCGCTTCTTCGCCGCCGCTGCCTTGACGGATTTCAATAATCACGCCGCGATCGGCATCTTCATCTTTGGGCATGAGCGAATCGGTTAATTCCGTGGTTTTCGCTTCGATTTGTGGCCCTAACTCTTCAATTTCCATTTGGGCCAATTCGCCAATTTCGGGATCGCTTAAAGATTCTTTGGCTTCGGCTAACTTTGCTTCGAGCGCTTCGATTTCGCGCGCTAATTTGGCGACCGGCTCAAGGCGTGTGCGTTCCTTGGCAATGCGCACCATTACGCTGTTATCGGACAGCACTTCGGGGTCGGATAATTGATCTGTCAGTTGGTCAAATCGGGCGGCTAAAACTTTGGCTTTTTCGAGCATGAGGATTTTTGTTTTGACTAAACAAGCGCGGGAGAAAATTCGGTTAAAAAGAGTATGCCATTCCGAGCGGAGTGAGGCGGCGCAACACGATTTCATGGCGTTGTGTTACGCAGTCGAGGAATTTCTCATGTGGCCCGGTTGAAAATAGATTTCTCGATCCTGCCCACAAGTGGGCATCCGTTTTTCGCATAACCCCGTTGAAGGGGCGCGCCCGCTGGATGGAATCAGCAAGCGAATCTTTGGCATTGGGTCTTCTCCCTTTTTAACGTGTCAGGGTTGGATTGAGCCACAGGCCCCAATCGGAACTGGCGGTATTGCCACCGTCTTCGACGCGCATTTCGAGCGTTTTCGCGTCTTTCACGACCAAATCGAAGGGCGCGGTTTCGCCTTCACGCAGCAGTTTGCTGCGCCATAATTCTTTGCCGTCACCGATGACCACAAAAACGACGCTGCCGTCTTTGCCTTCAGCAACGCCCGCCCTGCCACTCAAGCGATGCCATTGGCCGTCTAAATCGTAAACGTGGTGCGCCGGGGCGTGCGCGTAGATGCCGCGCGCGTAAAATTGGCCGTCAGCGATGAGGAGTGGGTTATTGTCTTCGAAAGGCAAGCGATTGTAGGTTGGTTTTAGCCAGCCGACACGCGCTTCGCGCGGTTTAGCGTCCGATAGAAACAGCGTGGCGCTTTTGGTTTCGGCAGGCGAGGTTTTGGTTGTTTCCTCAAAATTCGCCAGTTGCACTTGCGCGATTTCTAACAAATGAGCGGGCGCGTTTTGCGCTTGGAGAGTTTGCCGTGCCGCTTCAACAGCGTCGCGTTTTTCCGACAAAACAGCGGCGGCTAAGGGTGCTAATTGCTGCTGTGTGTTCCATGAATCCAAATTAACGGTGCCATCCGGCGCAACAGCGTAAGGATATTTTTGCTTCTCGGCTTCCGCGCTGTTCCACGAACTGGCGGCGCCGTTGGCTTGCAGCGCCACGACGCGCAAAACGCCACGGATGCCTTTGGACAGCGCGCTGCTTTCCAGCGTAAAACGCCCGTCTTTGTCGGGAATGGCGGTGGCAGTCGTCGCGTCGTAGTCGCTGCCACCAGCGGGGTCGAAATAGCCAATCACTCCATAAACCGGCGGGTTGGCCGTTACGCGCGCCGAATAAGTGATGCTTTTGCCATCGGTGACATATTTCACGTCGCTCAGTTGAGCGTTGGCTTCGCCATCGAAGCCTTTAATCGATCCGCAAAAACTGGGATGCGAAGCCAAACGCAGCGCGTCGGCGAAAGTGAGGAACGAGCCTTTGCCTTTGCTTTCGTGAACTTCGACCGTGCGTAATTCATCGCCGTAAGTGCGATTGCCCGAACCCATTAAAGACTTGCCCCACGCTTCCTGATCGGGCCGTTCTTTGTTGTGCGGCAGCGACAGCGCGTGGCCCAGTTCGTGGGCGATGCCGCCGATGAAAATAGAATTGTAACGGCCCAGCGTGATAAAGCCGTATTCGTTGTTTCGCACTTTGGCGGCGTCTGAAACATCAAGCAGGCCATCAAGAAACAAAACCGCAGAATCCAATTGCACCGCAGAGCCGCGCCGCGTGGTGCCTTCGCCGTTGTAGGGGAAATCGCCGCCCATAGTGCGCGCGTTCTCGTCCCAATCCACCAAGTTGGCAAAGATAAGAATCGTTTCTTTGTCAGAGTCAATACCGGCTTTTTGCAGGGCGACAGCGGCGTCTTTGCGGAGGTCGTTGCCGCTTTGTCTACCGTATTTATCGCGCGTTTTGCTGCCCTGCGCCATGAAAAGTTCCAGCAAACCGTCGGCGTCTTTTTTTAACCCAAAAGTGCGCGGCCCAAAGCCGTTGCGCTCCATTTCACGCGCGAAAAACGCTTGAATATCAAGCATGATTTTTGACAAGCGTTCGCGGCTTTGCGGCAACGGTTCACGACCTTGCGGCACCCAGTAAACGAGGCGAATGAACCGTTCGCCGCGCACCGAATTTTGCGTTTGCCAACCATCAAGAATGGCACGCGAGGCGGGCGCTTGCGCGGCAATTTCTTGTCCGGCAGGCGCGGCGTCGTTCGAGCGCAGCGGCCATTGGATTTTGGCATTTTGCGCGCTGGCGGCGTGAAAAATTGCTGGCAGCAACACACAGCAGAAAAGTTTTTTCATGGCTCATCCGTCCCTTTCGTTTCGGTTTTCGCTTCAAAATCGGCTTCCGCATCCAAGACCGCTTGCATGGCGACGCAGGAAACTTCGAGTTGCGCGTCGTCGGGTTGGCGTGTGGTCAGGCGCTGCATCCATAAACCGGGAATCATTAAGGTTTGCGCAAAGTGGCCCAAAGTCGGGTGCGCCGTCAGTTTGATGACTTCAAACGACACACCGGCGACAACCGGCATCAGGGCGAGGCGCCACAAAACGCGCGGCAAGTGGCTTTCTGTCCACGGCAAAAACGAAAAGCAAATGATGCTGACCACAATGGTCAACAGCGCGAAGCCCGTGCCGCAACGCGGATGCGGCGTATCAAAAGGTCGCGCGCTTTCGGGAACAATCGGCAAGCCATTTTCTGCCGCGTAAACGACTTTGTGTTCGGCGCCGTGATATTCAAAAACGCGGCGAATATCAGGACGCAAGCCAATCAATCCAACATAAGCCACAAAAATTGTTAGCTTCACAAGCCCTTCGGCCAAATTGAGCAGAATACGATCATCCGTGAGCGGTTTGATGGCCCAGTCCGTGATGATATTTGGCAAAGCCACGAACAAAAGCATCCCCAAACCAAACGAGATAATCGTCGTGAGGGCGAATATCCAAATCGGCATTCCGCTTTGTTCTTCAGTTTTTTGGCTCATAAGGAGACGTTGTGCTTTTGGCGGGCGCGTTTTCGATGTCCTGCATTGCCAAGTCGCTTGACCATTTCAGATAACGCGAGCCAAGAATCAGCATTTCGACCAGCGCAATTGTGCCACGCAAAAACGGGATGTTCAGCCATTTATGCGTTTTGAAAATCGAATTGAATTCTTCTATGCGCGTTTCGATGCTGCCATCGGCGCGCCGCACTGCGGCCCCCACAAAACGCGGCGAGCGCATCATGACGCCTTCGACTAAAGCCTGACCGCCGAGTTGAAATGGTTTTTTGTCGGACATAGAACCTGGGACTTTGGGTTTTTGGTCTTGGGATTTTGGCAGAGTTGTTTGAGTTAAATTGCCCAAAAAACAAAAGCCTAAAACCCAAGGCCAATGACTAATGCCAAAACAAAACCCTGCCGCGCCGGAAATAGGCGCGACAGGGCTGAGGCACGGCAATTTTGCTACGCTTTGGCTTTTTCTCGCTTGGCGGCGGCTTTTTGAGCCTTTTCGCTGGCAACGCGACGCTGATTAAAGCGATCCACGCGACCTGCGGTGTCCACAATGCGCTTTTTACCGGTGTAGTGCGGATGGCACTGCGAGCAGATGTCCACACGAATGCTCGGTGTTGTCGAGCGCGTTTCCACTTCGCTACCACAAGACAGGCAAACAATCGTTGCCTCTTGATAATTGGGATGAATCTCGGCTTTCATTTGGGTTCTGACCTTCCTTACAAAATTCGGCTTCGCCCCGCATTCTGTTTCCGCACAGTTATATGGGACAGTTATACGGGCGATTTGCTTTTGGAGCAATTTGGTTTTTTTCAAATGCCGCAGCAGTCTACAAGCCGCCGCTTGTTGTTGCAAACAAACAAATAGGGCGCAGTGTTTAACGGGGCTGTTAGCGGGGTGTTGGCGGTAAAACCGGAAGCGCAGACTTTTCAAACCATGCGCCGCTCCATGTTATATCGGCGGGCGGCGTAAAAGCGAAGCGCTGCCAACCCGAACGTCCGCCGAAATCAATTCGCATCGCGTGCGTGGCGCCGGGCGTTTGTGGCTTTACCGAAGTGCCTTTCCAACCGCCATCTATTTCCAGAGGTTTGCCTGCGGGCGCCATTTGCCATTCGATTTGCAGCGTGCTGGCCGAAGGCGGCACGAACAGCCAACCCACCGCGCGTTCGTTGGCTTTTAGACCCATCGGCGCACGGGAAACCAAGGTTTGCGCCGTTAATTTTGACGTGGGAGCCATTAAAGCGCCCGGCAACCAGATTGGTAATTTCGTTTGCCCTTCGGCAAAGGGATTCTTCAATGTAGCCGCGACATTATCCAAAAAGGAACTGGCTTGCAGGACTGGTAATTCCTTGGAAGCTGGCACCGGCAAAAACACGCTGATGGGCACTGGTGCGTCGGCGGTTGAGCGTGGGTCGGCTAAACGGGGCAGGGCACCCAACATTTGTCCCAACAGCGGTGCGCCATAAACGCGCTCAAAATAGGTGCCCAGACCTTGCAAATAATGCAAACCAGCGTCGCCGGTGTCTCGCCGCAAGGCCGAACTGGGGCCTTGCGCATTCCAGTCATTCAACGACTCTAAGGCGTTGGCCGTCACATGGTTCAACGCTTCGCGGCGAAATTCCTCTTCGGCTGCTACCGTTTCTATGGCGTCTCCTGTGGCGACTAAACGGTTGCCGATTAAATCGCCTGTCTCTGCCGCTACAGCAATGGTTTGCGCCTCTGCCGGCGCAGCGGCACTTGCCAGATTGGTAAGGCCGCCTGTGGCGCGGCTTTGACGAGCCGAGGCGATCTCCATTGCAGGCTGGTCAAATGCGCCCGGCGCCCCCGCGATCCATATCATGTTCAGCGTTTCACCTAATATGCCGTTGCCGTAAGGTTCCAACGGCGGTGTGAACCCATTGAACGGTGGCAGGACAACGTGACCATATTCATGCGCCAATTCGCGCACCCATTCGGCTTCGCTGCGCGGCTCGGTCATTTTGAAGAATACGATGTCGCCGGGTGCCGCATCGGATTGGCCGGCGGCCAGCCACGGACGCGAAAAAGGCGACACATCAAGTTCTGTGTTCTCGCGCGGTTTGCTGCCGGGGACGTTGACTTTGGGCATATAAACCATGCCCAAAGCGGCCAAAATAGCCGGGTCGTCTTCATCGGCGGGCCACAGAGCCGAAACTTCCGACAACCAGATGGTGTTGACCGGATGGTCACCGGGATGGACAGCCATCGCGTAGGGATTTTCCAGACCCGTGGCGCGCTCGACAATGGTATGCAATTTTAAAAACTGGAGCGCCAACATTTCGGCGCGGGGGCGGTCATCGCGGTTTTTGGCGGTCAGCGAGGAATGCGGATAATGCACGCGCACCACTTGACGCCATAAACCGCGATTCGGGCCGTCGCTTTCGCGCACATAGCCCATGACTACGCTTGCCATTTTTAACACGCGCGGCAGGGCATCTTCTTCGATATTGCGGAACGGCGGCGGCACCTGCGCCAGACTGCCTTTCGGGTCGCGGGCAGCGGGTGAGATGAATAATTTGCCGTCTGTGATGAGAAATTCGACTTGGTGCGGGGCATTTTTGTCACGGGCCGAAGCGGGAACAAAAGTATTTTCGTTCAGCACGAATGACAATTTGAGCGGCTTCCATAAGCCGCCATGTGCCAGCGTTGCGATGGTGTCTAAGGTGTCATCGGCTGCGACTTGCGGCAAGCCTTCCATTAAAGTTCCGCGCAAGTTGGGCAAAGCATCGCGTGCCGCACTGTAAGTCCCGCTGCGATCACCGGCATAAAAACGCGCGGCGCGGGCATAGGCTGTTAGCGCAATGTCGCGTCGGGCAAACCGATCCGCCGCCACTCCCCACCAATAATGAGCTTCGGCTGCCTGTCGCACGATAAGTCCAAAGGCCGGACTGCGCGGCATTTCATCGGGCGGCATCGTCAAAATTTGCGGCCCGGCGGCTTTAATCAGCGGTGTTAACGCCTGCTGCGCGGCATTTTGTAAAACCGTAATCGCTTGCGTGTTGCCAGCTTCTAACAGCACGCGCCCGCGAATGATTTGTTCGGTCAGACTGACCGGCGGAGTGGGGGCCGCAAGCGTGTTTTGGGCCTGCGCCGCCAACGGTAGAAAATTCGCGGCGCCGCCCCATAAGAAAATTGTCGTAACAACCCGCCCGAAAGCCACCAAATATCGCTGCATCACTTAAACTCCTGCGGCCAGAAATTCTGCCGTCAGCCTTAATTAAGAGTATCAAAATCCACCAAAAGAGGCGCATTTTCGTTGCTGAAACGATAATTGCCGCATTTTAGCGATGGAAGACGCTTAAATGTATTCCAAAGAATCCAATACATCTTGCAAAACGTGCGCGTTGGACGGCAGTAATTCCGTCTCCAATGAGAGGATTTTGTTGGTTTCCTCGTCGTGCCAAACGTGCAGATTGAGTTGCGGCACATTCGCGCGCAACTTTTGGCGCACGGCATGAGCTATGCGTTGCTTGAATGGCTTTGGCGAGCCGGGAATGGATAAACCTTCGTTGCCCTGAAACGCCCATTCCAGCGATGGCTCCCAGTAAGATTTTTTGTCCAGCCACAACATCGTGCGGCGCGTCCAGTCTTCGAGAGTTTCATTTTCAAGGAGTAAATTCGCTGCCGAAGAACGGCGCAGAATAATACGCTCGGCCCGTGCCCACCAACCGCGTGGCCCAATCGGAATAGGCCGCTCCCATTCGATTTCGAGGCGCCCCGTTTGCAATTTGGCCCGCGCCAAGGTGAAATCCAGCGGTATTTCGCCGCTCAGTCCAAACACGCTCCACGCCTGCCAGCCGCCCTGTCCGTGGCATTCCATAGACGTGAAAATATCGCTCGCCAATTGCTGCGCGGTGCGCGGTTTTTCGTTGGCGCGACCCAATAAATGCGCCACAGCCACGCGTCCGCAGTGGCTGCAATGCCACGCCGTGCCCCAGCCGTGCGCAGCCAAGGGTTCGCTGTCATCGCTTGCCCAGCCGAAATTTACTAACTGCGCTTTGGGTTTTTGGTGTTTGTTGACAATGGCCGGGTGGCTGGCCGGATTGAAAGCGCGTTTTTTCTTTTTCGCCTCGCGTGCCAGACGATTAACAAGGTCGGCGATAGATTTTTCAAGATCAACCGTGTTGTTGGGCGTTTCCCAGCGCAATTCGATGCGCGGCCCATCGCCATCGTCCACGCGCAAGTTGCCTTTGAGCGCCTCGCCGCCAAAAGAGGCCAAATTCCAATCGCTGGGCAGTGTGAAGGTGAATCCTTGCCAACCAATCCAATGCTTGCGCATGGTAAACGCCGCTGAAGAACGCGCAACGCGAGTCTGAGACGGCGCTTGGGGCGCCTTTTGCGTGGCTTCAGACGAAGATTCGTGCGGTGAATGAGAAAAAACAGGACGTGATGGCATCGGCGGCGATGAAAGCGGCGAAGTGGCGGATTCAAGGCTCAAGTATAGCAGTGAGCGCACGAACTCAGGCGCTAAAATGCTGGCAAAACGAGCAAACTTATTAACACTTTGCCCGGCTTGCGATTTGAGGCGGAACACGTCTTCTTTTAAGTTCCTAACCTGAACTCAGGGCATTCAGCATAAACTCAGCCTGAAACCTTGATATGAAAACTTCTCCTTTGGTCGTATCGCTTGCCTTGATTTCAGGCGTTTTATTCTCCTGCGTCGCGCACGCGCAAAACCACGTTTTTTGGGCCTCCGAACCGGCTTTGCCGGGCGATACCGTCATGCTGGCGGGCGACGATTTGCAAAATGTCACGCAAATTCGCCTCGGACGACTATACGATGAGCCGGGGCCAAAGGGCGTCAAACGCAGCCCGATTCAAGAATGGAAAATTGTGACTCCGTTGCAAACAACGCCGCGCAGTTTGAAATTTGTTTTGCCCTCCGAATGGAAAAGGGGCATTTTTAATTGCGAAATCAAAGGCAAAAACTGGATGCAAACGCTGCAACTCAACGACCCCGAAGTCTGGTGGCTGCAAGGCGACAGCAGCACTTTTGCCACGCCCGGCGGCACTTTGCGCATCTTCGGTAAGTCGCTGAGTTTTGGCAACAAAGCGGAAGTATTTTTGCGAACTGCCGATGGGAAAAGCGTGCTTTTGCAAGCTGCACCCGGCGATGGCTATTCACTTTCATTCGCTTTGCCCGCTACGCTCCCAACTGGCAATTACCCGGTGATGATAAGCAATGGTTTTGGCCTGACATGGGGCGAAGCGGGCACGCTGGAAGTGAAAAAAGCGGAGTCGTGGCCGACGCAAATTTTTAATGTGATGGATTTCTATGGCGCGCAGGCCGACAAAGAAATCACGCGCACTTTGGGCAAATTTTCGCCAGTCGTTGACCGCACCGAAGCCATCAACGCCGCGCTGAAAAAAGCCGCCGATAACGGCGGCGGCATCGTGTTTTTGCCCGAAGGAAAATATGCTTTCGTCGGTGAACTGAAAATGCCGCCGCGCACCGTTCTCAAAGGCGAAGGCATGGGCCAAACCGTTTTGCGTTTTGGCAAAGGCGGCTTCGCTTTGGATGGCGGCAGCGATGCACGTCGCTTGACAAACGAAGACGAAAAAACGCCGCCTAATTTAATCAGCGGCGGCGCTTTTGGCGTGCAGGATTTGAGCTTGTATCTGCCGCGCGTTTATCAAACCGGCATTTCAACCGGCGATGATTTTTCGATGCAGCGCGTGCGCATTCGCGCGGATCGCTACTGGATTCGCAGCGGCGAACGCGAACACGAAACCACGCTGCGACTGGGTAACAATTGTCGCGTCACCGATTGCGATATTCTCTCGCAAGGCGTGGGCATTACTTACGCCGGGCGCAATGAACTCATCGCGCGCAATACCATATACGCGGGCAAATCAAACATCGCGCTCGAACGCAGCGACGGCGCGATTATCGAAGACAACGAATTTATCAGTCTCGACCCGACGGCATATATTAATCTCAGCGGCGAGGGCCGCAATGTGTATTATGCGCGCAATAAACACAGCAGTTTTTTCACGCATCAATCGGATTTCTCGTTCACCTTCGACGGCCAAGGTTCGGCTTACATTGGCAAAGTCGCGGCGGTAGCGGGCGCCGACGTTACTTTAGCGGGCGAGCCTCAATATCCCGATTGGGCCAAAGAAAGTCATTCGATTTGGCGGCGCTGCGTGGTGGCGATTATGCAAGGCAAAGGCACAGGGCAATATCGTTTTGTGACGGCCAATGCAGGCCGCAAATGGACAATTGATCGGCCTTTCGACATCGCGCCCGATGAAACTTCGACGATTTCGATTTTTCCGTTTCGCGGGCGTTCTCTTATAATTGGCAACCGTTTCGAAGATGCCAATTGGGTAAACATGGGCTACGGCTCGTCGCTTGATGTGATTTGTGCGGGTAACAGTTTGTATCGGGCCGGGGCGATGTTAAATTATGGCCTGCGCGAAATCGCGGGCGTTCATGCCTCGTGGTTTGTGCAATATCTGGATAACGAAATTTACGAAGGCAACACCTTAGTAGAAACCACTTCGGACGGGCGCCATCCCGAACTTTTGGATGGCCCTGTGACACGTTTTTGCATCAATCGCCGCACGCATCTGCACGCCGATAACAGCGGTGATTTAAGCGTCGGCGGCGCGGCTACCGATGTGATTTTTGAAGGCTGCACTTTGGACAATGCGCGCAGCCAAATCAAGGTTGGTAAAGAAACGTCCGGTGTGCTTTTACGCAACAATGTTTTTACAAAAGGGCCACAGCGCTATAACGGCGATGGCTTGCCAAACGCTGTTGTTGTGCCGAATCCGTAGGAGTTCCATTTGTGCAATGAAAAAACTGTTTTTGCTGACCTTGTTTGTTGCTTACGTCCGCGTGTCTGCTGCCGCAACGCCGCCGAACATTGTGCTGATTTTGTCGGATGACCATTCGTATCCGTATCTTGGGTGCTACGGTTATGAGCAACTGAAAACACCGAATTTAGATCGTTTTGCCAGTCAGGGCATGATGTTTCGCCGCGCGTTTACGAGTGCGCCGCAATGTGTGCCTTCGCGCGCCAGCATCATGACGGGACGCTCGCCCGTGGCGGCGCGCATTACGCGTTTTAGTTCGCCCTTGCCGCGCGAGGAAATCACCTTTCCCGAAATTCTCAAGGGTGCCGGCTATTACGTCGGCGTGCTGGGACGCACTTATCATCTCGATGGCTCTGGAAATCAGCCAAAGGCCACCGAGAAAACCTTTCAAGACAACCATCTGAAGACATTCAAAGAACGCTTCAATTATGTGGATGCCACCGGACAAGCGAACGTGCCAAAGCGCATGGAAGATTTTTTCGATGGCCGCCCGCAGGATAAGCCGTTCTTTTTGTGGGTGAATTTCAGCGACCCGCATCATCCGTGGGATGCGGGTGAAAATCCGCCCGACCCAGCGAAACTCAAACTGCCCGGCTACTGGCCCGACCTGCCCGGTTTGCGCGGCGATTTTTCCAGGTATCTCGGCGAAATCGAACACGCCGATGGCGATTTTCAAACCGTGCTGGATATTTTGCAAAAGCGCGCAGGTGAGAAAGATTTTCAAAACACGCTCATCCTTTTTATGGGCGACAATGGCATGGCATTGCCGCGCGGCAAAGGCTCGCTGCACGAAGCCGGTTGCAACGTGCCGCTGCTGGCGCGTTGGCCCGGCGTCATTAAAACCGGCGGCGATTCGTCGGCGCTGATTTCCGGTGAAGACATCGGCCCGACCTGTTTGCAAGCCGCCGGTTTGCCGGTGCCTTCGCGCATGAGTGGCGTGAACTTTTTGCCGCTACTAAAAGGCGAGACTTTCGCCGGGCGCCAATATCTTTTTGCCGAACGCGGCCCGCACGGTAGCGCGACTTTCACTCTAAATAGCTCCAGCAACGGCATTGATTACAGCCGCATGGTGCGCAGTGCGACGCATAAACTGATTTATAACGTGACGCCCGGTCAGCGTTATGCGCCCGTTGATAGCGCGGGCGACCCCGGTTGGCAGGAAATGACGCGAGAACACAACGAAGGCAAATTAGCCGCGCCGTTCGAACAGATTTATTTCGGCGCCCGTCCGGTTTATGAACTCTACGATTTGCAAACCGACCCGAACGAATTGAAAAACTTGGCCGGAAATCCCGACGCTGCCGCCATTGAAAACGAACTCAAAGCGGCCTTGCAGCAAAAAATGATTTTAGATTTCGATTACCTGCCCTTACCGATTCCGCGCGATGCCGATCCAGGTAATAATGCGGATAACAACAATGACCGCGCCAGAACATTTTTGAGATTGGACGCCAACAAAGACGGCAAACTAAGCCGCGACGAATTTTTCGTCAATCGCAAACCTGACGAAGTCGCCCTGTGGTTTAAAGCGCGCGATGTCAACAACGATAAGTTCATCAGCCGCGACGAGTATTTGGCCAACAACATCAAACGCCCCGAAGGTTTGGATTAGAAAACGCCGCGCACTCAGGTGCCTGAAAAACGTGCTTTGAAGGGCCGCTTTTGAATTCGCCGCGCGCCAAAATGATTTCCAACGGAGGCTTTGGAAATTATCATGCGTATTCTTCTCATCAACCCGCCGCACACAGCGATTGGCAGTCGCATTCCCGTTGAACACTCTGCCGGGATCGGGTGATTTCCGGACGAACTGGACGGTTG
>JANMKN010000301.1:0-10668 GCA_031372065.1 Abditibacteriaceae bacterium
AACATTTGTTTAAAGTAGCGTCGTATTTGCGTTTGTCTTTGTGCTGCGCGCGTGCCCTATGGGCGGCGCGTGGCGGCTATTCTGTTGAGCTAAGGCGCGGCCCAGAAGTGCAGTTCGCCGCTGGAATCGCCCGCGATGAGCGTTTTTCCATTGCTGCGAATCGCGGTTTGCAAAGGCAGCGATTGGTCGCGCGGCTTGCTTATTGAACTTCACGGGACGGCAAGATGTTGAGCGGCATCTCATTGCTTTTCAGAATACAATCCATTTTGTCGGATTGTAACCCGTAAGTAAAAGCAATGTTGTAAAGGTCGGCGGGCGCATCAAGACTGCGGTCTAATCGAGAATGATTTTCAGTTGGCAGACCCAACCACAACCGAAATTCGCATAACTCGAAGGTTTCGCCAGTCTTCAAAGATTTTGTTTTCTCATCAACTTGAATACTTATAGGCGGCAACCCGGCATAAATTGGTTTGCCGTGTGAACCCTTGACGATTAACTGCGCACTAAGCGTAGCCGGATCATAATAGCGCACGGCAATCGGATTTGGACTGACGTTTCGCACCAATAAATGCCATGAATTGAGGCTGCCAAGGCGTTTTTTTTGTCCAAAATGTTCCGCGACTCCTAATTTTAACCCCGCATTTTCTGGCCCCCAATTAACCAGATTCCCACCAGTAAGCCAACGCAGAGAGGGACTGTGCGCGTTCACATCGGGCAAGCGCGCCCACGACGTTGGGGCCATTTTGATTAACGAATCCAAATTCAATAAGGGAAAATAAATCCAATCGGCCAACAGGCTGTTAGCAGACCATTCCAATCGAAACGAGTCGGCTTTAATTACCGTGTTTTGTGAGCCGTCGGGCCATGCCTCGCGTTCGTGAACCTCGCCTGTTCCATGTAGCACATTGGCTTTTTTGAAGTCCATCGAGCCATCATTTTGGGCAAACCATTCGTAACGGGCTTGTTTAGGATTGTCTTGTGGATGCTCCGTTATGCGCAGGGCGACACAGCGCTTATCTTGCCAGATAAGCAAAAACTTGCCGACCTGTGCGTGCGTTGTGGGATAGTGCCCTTCTGCGGTGAGAATTCTGCTGATAACAGGTTTTTGGCTTGGCAAACTGCGTTTGCTACTTGCCCGTAACGGTGATGAACCAATTGCCAGCAGCGTCGCACCGAAACCAACAATTTGCATAATATGCATAATGATTTTCGACTCTCGGCCTTGTATTTATTGTTCCGGCCAGAAATGTAATTCTCCGGCGGCATCGCCCGCGCGGCAAGCCGTTGCGCTCGCCCAAAAGATGCGAAACGACGGCGCCCATTTGCGGATAATCAATGACGGTGGTCGGTGTGTAGCCCGTAAAAAGATGATACGTCGCTTGGCCGTGATCGGGAATTTTCCCATCACCGAGCGCACAACGGTAATTTTATCGGCGATTTTGGCAAGACGCGCGAAGTTTTCGCTGAAAATCTCGCCGGTATTGGTTTTCGCCACGCCAAACGCGCCGCGATATTCGCTGGGCGCTTCGGGTTTCGGGTCCCATGATTCCTGTTGCGCCATGCCGCCGGGCAAATGCAAATGAATAATGCTTTTGGCCTTGCCTTCTTTGAAAAAGCCCGGCTGCGCCGCTGCTTTTGCTTCGTGACGCAGCAAATCCGGCAAGCTAAGACCCAGCGCGGTGCAAAAGCCAATGCGCATCGCATCGCGGCGCATCGCATCGCGCCGACTGATTTTCATTTCGTGGAAGCCCGAACAGCTGTTGGAATGTTTAGTCATAGTTCATCGCCATCATTGCTCTCAATGGCGCTCGTAGTAAACAAGATTCGCTTTACCAGTGGAACAACTTCAAGCCCTGAGGAGGCGTTTTCGATAGAATTTTGTTGTGCCCGAAACCACCGACTCCCAAAACTTTGTTCCCTCTTCTGAATTGTCTTCTCAACCGCCGCGAAATTTATTTCCGGCGGTTGCGCTTATTGCGGCGGCGATTTTGGGCTTTGAAGTGGCGTTGACACGCGTTTTTGGCACCGTTTTGCGCTATCATTTCGCGTTTTTGGTCATTAGCATGGCGCTGTGCGGCTTGGGCTTGGGCGGCTATGCGGCGCATTTGGCAAGGCAAAAACGCGCGCTTTCGCTGGGATTTTTAGCCGTTGCTTTTGCGCTGTCGCTCGATATGACGTTGCTGATTTTAATGCGCGGCGTTTTTGCGTTTTATCCCGAACTTTACTGGCTGGCGGCGCTGTTGGTTTTGATTCCCTTTTCGCTCGGCGGCGCGTTTTTGGCCGAAGCGTTCGCGCGCTTTCCGCAGCAAAGCGGGCGTTTATACGCGTGGGATTTGGCGGGCGCTGCGCTGGCCGCTGTAGGCATCGTTGCGGCATTGCAATTTCTTAGCGCCTTCGATGCGTGTTTGCTGATGGCGCTGCTTGCCATTGGCGCGGCATGGTTTTGTCGACCTGTGCCGCGTTTACCAATTTACGCAGGCATCGTTTTGTGTTTTCTCGTTCTCAATGTGCCGCTGAAATTCATAGATGTGCCGCCTTTACCACCGAAAATTGACGCTGAAGGCAATTCGCTGGCGGATTTGGGCATCACGCAGCCGTTTTTCACCGAACTCGGCACGCCCGGTCACACTTCGCGCATCATTGACACGCGCTGGAATGCCTTTGCGCGCACCGATGTGGTCAACGAAGAACCGAAAAAAGAAGGGCAAAGCGAACTTGATTCGACGGACACGCTACTGGTTTATACCAACGGCAACGTGCCGACGAATATGGTGAAATGGGACGGCAAAATCGCCAGTATTCCGGCCATTGCGCGTTATTACCCACTGAGCGATTGGGCCTTTTCCGTCGCGCCCTTGGGCGGCAAAAATCATCGCGAACGTGCCGGAAACGTGCTGGCAATCGGCCCCGGCGGGGGCTTAGACGCGCTGCTCGCTTTGCAATATGGTGCGAAGGATTTTTACGGCGCGGAAATCAATCCTTCGATTGTCGGCTTGATGCGCGAACCAAAATATCGCCAGTTCAACGGCGATTTATATGGGCGCCCCGATGTTCATGTGCAAACCGCCGAAGGCCGCGCCTTTGTGCGCGAGCGCGTGCAGCGCGGCGAAAAGTTTTCGATGGTGTTTTCGGCACTCACCAAAACCGCGACGGCTTCGCAGGGCATGGCGCTTTTGGAATCTTTTATTTACACCAGCGACGCTTTTGAAGACTATTGGAACGCGCTCGAAAGTAACGGGCAAATTACCATTGTTCTCGATAGTCCGGTTATCGTGGCGCGCTTTTTTACGACGGCGCTTTCGGTCATGAAAACGCACGGCATTGAGCCGCGCGAAGCGTGCCGCCACATCGCCATTGTGCATGATCCAACGCCCGGCCCGTATCAATATGCGCTGGTCATTCAAAAGGCGCCGCTTTCAAAAACGCAGTTGGAAGGCTTTTATCAATCGTCGCGCATAGAGCGCCATTTGATGCCGGTTTGGATTCCCGGACAGGCCTTTGAAAATGGTTTTGGCCCTTATGAAGCGGTCGCCAAAGGGCAAATGACACTGGAGCAGTTCGAGGAGTTTTTTCGCAAATTGGGCACGCCTCTGGACATTACACCGCGCCCCGATGACCGGCCTTTTGTATTGGATTTAAGCCCGACAACACCGCCGATTATGGTCAATTTGGGCAAGGGTTTGGGCGCTTTACTCCTCGTGGCGCTGAGCTTTTTGAGTTGGGGCTTGATGCGCGAAACAACAACGCATTCGCTGGCGGCGCGCGATATTGTCTTTGTTTTTTACTTTCTATCGCTCGGCATCGGCTTTATGCTGGTGGAAATTCCGCTCATCCAAAAACTGGTGCTGCCGCTTGGCTATCCGACGCTTTCGCTGACGGTGATTTTGTTTTCGCTCTTGCTCGGCGGCGGCGCAGGCGCGGCGCTGTCGCAAAAATTTGGTGGCGCGCGCTTGCGTTTTTACGGTGCGTTTTGTGCTTTTATTGTCGGCGTTGCTACGATTTTTTTCGCGGGCATCATGCCCGCTTTCGATGCGTTTTTGCTGTCGCAATCGTTGATAGCGCGCTGCGTTTTCGCGGCACTTTTATTGTTGCCGCTCGGCGTGTTTTTAGGCACGCCGTTTCCAACTGGTTTACGCCTTTTTGCACAGGAACGCCCGAATTTAGTGCCTTTAGTTTGGGGCTTAAACGGCGTAGCTTCGGTTTGCGGCTCGTTTTTAGCGGCGCTTTTGGCGCGCGATTACGGTTTTTATCAAGTGCTGCTTTTCGGCTCCGCGATTTATGGCGTAGCAGCGCTTTTATTGTTGCTGACCGGTGACACAAAAAAGCGGGGCTGACGTCCACTTCCAATCGGCAAATTAAGATTGAAAGTGGGCCTCAGCCCCGCTCAACTTCTGATTAACCAGCAGTGCCAAATGCAGTGCGCGCTTGGCCGCTGGCTGTAGCGATGGTGAATGAACCCGTGGCTCGGTCGGTGCCGCGTGCCTGCAAGCGCACATTTGTGACCGTGAAATTGATTTTGTCGCCGACAATTGAATCAATGTGCAGGTTTCCGCTGGTCGAATCCCAGTTTTTCGCCGTTCCGCTCAAGTTGCCGGTGTCGCCTTCAAAATAGCCGAACGAACCAGCGCCAGCGGTGTTTGCGAGGGAATAATTTTGTCCTGCGGCCAAATCAATCGTTGGAATCACTTCGAGCGAAATGCTGCGCGTGATAGCGACATCGGCTTTTTCATAAATCGCCGAAAAAATGCGCGGCGTCGTGTTGCGCGCTGTGCTACTTTTTAAGGGCAGGTTGAAACCTGTCGTTGTCACGTTGCTGTTCAAAACGCCGCTAATGTTGCCGGTGATAACATCGGCATTGGTAGTTGGCGTGGCGGTTGGCGTTGGTGTGCTTTGACCGATGCGCGGAATGGTGCCTGTTACCGATTGACCTGCCGCCGTAAAGGTAAACGTGCCTTCGCTGGAAGTGGTAGGCACTTGACCCGTCAGCGTGAAGTTGACTGTGAGGCCATTGCTGTCCTGATAGGAGCCGTTTGCCGTAAAACCGCGCGGCGATGTGAATGTGCCGGTTAAATTGTAAGTGCCGGGCGGAATGGTAAAAGCAATGGCTTTTGGTGGCGTGACAGCACCTTGCAGCAGCAACGGTGCTGGAACCACCAATGTTCCTGTCAACGCACTGGCGACGATGTTCAAATTCAGCGTTGCGGTTTGTCCGTTGCCCAAATTGAGCGGCAAACCATTAAAAATCTGTGTGTTGACGCCCGAATTGCCGCCGCCGCAACCCGGCAGTGTTGTGATGGCTGGAACCGCGATCATTAAAGCCGCGCCCAGCAAAATCAAATTCCGTAATTTCATGAGTTTTCCTGAAGTCTCCTTGAATAAAGCATACCTTTTTGGATAAGCCCCGTGCCGCGCATTTTTCCTTTAGCGTCAACTTTGAGCGTGCCGCGCGCATCGCCGCCAATGCGTGCTTTTAATGGCGCATCCTTGATGGCAAAAGTGATTTCGCCTTTGCTCACATCGAGAATTTTGACTGTGCCCGCGATAGAATCCCAATCTTTGCTGTGCGTGCCGTATTCGGAATAATTCAGGCTATTACCGCTGCCTTTGGCAAGACTGAAAATTTGTCCGGCGCGCAGAGGCACATTGGGCGGCGGCTCGATGCTAAAAACGATTTGCTGGGTGTTTTTGCCGTCAGCCCGCACATATGAACCGACCCACAAGCCACTGCGTTTTACAGGCAAATGCCCATAAAGCAAACCAATAGAAAAACTGTTGGCCTCGGAGTTTGAGTCTGGTGATTTTTTCAGCGTGCCGTTAATGAGACAAGTGGGGCACGCCAGAGACGGGGCACCTTTTTCGACAAAATTACTGGGAGTTTTCGGTGGCAAAGTGCCATCTAAGGCGGGCAGCACGCCATTTGCCACCGCGCCTGCCGCCACGAAAATGTAAGTGCCCGGCTTGGTGGCATCGGGCACTTCGCCGCCGATGGAAAAGTCGGCAAGCGGCTGTGGGAAATGCCCCACCAAACGATAAGAACGTGGCTTTGAGAACAAGCCTTGCAGTGCATAATCGCCCGGTGGAATTGGTTGCGTAAATTTCCTGAAACGTTCTAAACCGTGATGCACCAAATGAAAACCGAACGCGTTGAAAGGCGCCTGTGCAACTTTGGAAGGTGCCACGTTCAGCACACCAGTCATCTGTTCGCCACGCCGTTTCATGTGCAACGTGGTTTTTTGATTATTGCCGAAATCTACGGTGTATTCGGGATAAGAAACGCCGCGCCATTTCACGAAGGCGAAAGCGGCGGCGCCCACTGTGGCACCCAACGCGCTTAAGGCCAGAAATGCGATTCTTAGGCGTCGCGCAGGCCATTTTTTGCTGTTCATTTCTGTCATTTCACACTACGGAAATTATAACGTTTCTCGACCTGTTCGAGGGAAACCTGTTATTGGTTTTTGCGTTTTTCTTGGTGTCGTTATCAAGCCCTTGAAGGAGATTTATCATGGCTATGAATTTTGATCGTTGGACAGTAAAAGCAACCGAGGCTTTGCAAAACGCGCAAAGTTTGGCTTCGCACTATCAGCATCAGGAAATTGATGTCGAGCATTTGGCTTTGGCCCTTGTGCAACAAAGCGAGGGCGCCACGCGCCCGCTTTTGCAAAAGTTGGAAGCGAACCCCGATTATATCGAGCGCGAATTAGAACAGGAACTGGCGCGGCGCCCGAAGCAGGTCGGTGTTGAAAGCGGGCGCAGCCTTTCCATGCGTCTGGCTGGAAGCGGCAAAGACGGGCAAGGCGGCGCATTGGGGCAAGCGCAAAAAGCGATGGGGCAATTGAAAGATGAATATCTTTCGACGGAGCATTTGCTGATTGGCATCGCGCATGATAACGGTTTTGCCGGCGGCGTTTGGAAGCAAAGTGGCGTGACGCATCAGAAGATTTTGGAAGCCCTTGCACAAGTGCGCGGCAATCAGCGCGTGACCGATCAGAATCCCGAAGAAAAGTTTCAAGCGCTGGACAAATTCACCCGTGATTTAACCACCGAAGCGCAGCGCGGCAAACTCGATCCGGTCATTGGCCGCGATGAGGAAATTCGCCGCGTGGTGCAAGTGCTGTCGCGTCGCACCAAGAACAATCCGGTGTTAATTGGCGAGCCGGGCGTCGGTAAAACGGCGATTGTCGAAGGACTGGCGCAACGCATTGCGTCCGGCGATGTGCCCGAAACGCTCAAAGACAAAAAAGTGTTGTCGCTCGATTTGGGCGCGCTCATCGCGGGCGCCAAATATCGCGGCGAGTTTGAAGATCGCTTGAAAGCCGTCTTAAAGGAAATCCAAAATTCCGAGGGCCGCATTGTGCTTTTCATTGACGAAATGCACACACTTGTCGGCGCCGGAGCCGCCGAAGGCGCGGTTGATGCGGCGAACCTACTAAAACCGATGCTGGCGCGCGGCGAACTGCGCTGCGTGGGCGCTACCACGCTGGATGAATATCGCAAATACATCGAAAAAGACGCGGCGTTGGAGCGTCGTTTTGCGCAAGTTTATGTCGGCGAGCCGAGCGTCGAAGATACGATTGCGATTTTGCGTGGGCTAAAAGAAAAATACGAAGTGCATCACAAAGTGCGCATTCAAGACGCGGCGCTGGTGGCGGCGGCGGTGCTTTCCAATCGCTACATTAGCGACCGCTTTTTGCCGGATAAAGCCATTGATTTGATGGACGAAGCCGCCTCCAAACTTCGTATCGAAATCGCTTCGATGCCAACGGAAATTGATGAAGCTATGCGGCGCATTATGCAACTCGAAATCGAGCGCGAAGCGATGAACCGCGACTTGAAGGGCACTAAGTTGTTCGGTTTGGGCGCTGGCAGCGCCAATGAAGCGACCAAAGAGCGTTTGGAGCGCATCGAAAAAGAATTGGCCGAGTTGCAAGAGAAATCCTCGCAAATGAAAACGCAGTGGCAGAACGAAAAAGAGGCCATCGGGCGGCTTTCGCAATTGAAAGAAGAGATTGAAGCGGCCCATTTTGAAATCGAGCGCGCCACACAAAGCGCCGATTTAGGGCGTGCCGCCGAACTTCGCTACGGCAAATTGCCGGAATTGCAGCGCGAACTCGAAGAAGAAATCACGCGCTTGCAAGAACGTCAGCAAACCGGCCAAATGCTCAAAGAAGAAGTCGGAGAAGAAGACATCGCCGAAGTCGTGGCAAAATGGACGGGGATTCCGGTCACGCGCCTGTTGGAAGGCGAAATGCAAAAGCTGCTCAAAATGGAAGATCGCCTGCGTTTGCGCGTGGTCGGTCAAGATGCGGCGCTGGAATCCGTCGCCGATGCTGTTCGCCGTTCACGCGCCGGGTTATCCGACCCGAACCGGCCCATTGGCAGCTTTATTTTCCTTGGCCCGACCGGTGTCGGCAAAACCGAACTGGCGCGCGCTGTGGCCGAATTTCTTTTCGATGACGAACACGCCATGGTGCGCCTTGATATGAGCGAATACGGCGAAAAACACACCGTGGCGCGCCTTTTGGGAGCGCCGCCGGGCTATATCGGCTTTGAAGAAGGCGGGCAACTGACCGAAGCCGTGCGGCGCCGTCCGTATTCGGTGGTGCTGTTCGACGAAATCGAAAAAGCGCATCCTGATGTCTTCAATGTGCTGCTGCAACTGCTGGACGATGGCCGTTTGACGGACGGGCAGGGGCGCACCGTGAATTTTCAAAACACGGTTGTCATTATGACCAGCAATCTGGGCACGCAATTGATTCAAGGCGAACGCGCCGGGCACGACCCGCTTTTAAAAGAGCGCATCTGGGACGTGCTTCGCGGTCACTTTCGGCCAGAGTTTCTCAACCGCATTGATGAAGTGATTATCTTCAATCAATTGGCGCGCGAGCAGATTCGCCATATCGTGGAAATTCAACTCGAAGGCTTGCGCAAGCGCCTTGGCGAGCGCAACATCAAGCTGGAACTGACACCCAGCGCTGCCGATGTCTTGGCCGAAGATGGCTACGACCCCAGTTACGGCGCGCGTCCTTTGAAACGTGCCATTCAACGCCTGATTCAAGACCCTCTGGCGCGTCGCATTCTGTCAGGCGACTTCAAAGACGGCGACACCGTGCAAGTGGACGCCGGACGCGAAGGCCAACTGCTCTTTCGCAACGTCAGCAACACTGTTGAGGTGTAAAACCAAAGCGTAAAAAAGCGCCGCGTGAGAATTCTCACGCGGCGCTCTGGCTTACACAGCATAGCATCAACTAATGTGTTACTCTGAATCAGCGCATGGAACGGACACTTCAGGTTCTCAATTGGTTGGAAAAAGAAGGCATTTTTGGCCGCTACGCCATCGGCGGGGCGATGGGAGCCACCTTTTATGTTGAGCCGCTGTTGACTTTCGACTTGGACATCTTTGTGCTGTTGCCGGAAACCGCCAGCGGTTTGCTTACTCTGACACCACTTTATGAAGTTTTGCTGGAGCGCGGTTATAAAGTGGAAGGCGAATGTGTGAATATCGAAGGCGTGCCAGTGCAGTTTCTGCCTGTTTACAACGCTTTACTGGAAGAGGCCTTGGACGAGGCGGCAGACACGCATTATGAAAAAACGCCGACAAGGATACTGCGCGCCGAGCATTTGGTGGCGATTTGCCTTCAAACCGGACGTGCCAAAGATCGGCAGAGAGTGCAACTTTTTGTGGAAGAAGCCGCGTTGGATGAAGCGAAATTATCGGACATTCTGACACGACATGGCCTTGAGGCGAAATGGAAGCAATGGATCAGCGAGTAAACCCTGAAATCACGCGGCTACTGAATGCAAAAACAGAGCGTCGCCAGCAATTGGCGGCGCTTTCCTATGCCGAAAAGGTGCGCATTGTTGTGCAACTTCAAAGCATGGCGGCGCCTATTCTGCGGCGGCGAGGCAAGGCGGCGGTTGTTTGGAATCTCGAAAACGAAGTTGAGGGATAGAAGATAATTTTGAATTTTCATGAAACGCTTTTTGGTTCTCGCTCTGCTGATTGGTTTTGCTGGTTGCCGTCCTGCGCCAGAGGAAGCAACGGTTGCGCAAGTTTCAACGCCACCGGCAGTGCCAACGGCTGTGGCGGAAGAAAACAGCGTCGCGCCAGCGGAAAATGTTGAAGTGCCGCTGCCAAAGAACAATTTTGAAGTGGTCGGCGGCGAGGAGTTTTTAGATGTCGCCAGCGGCAAAGAAGCGGGCGACAAGGCATTCGCGCAGTTAATAACGGCCAGTTACGCTTATTTGCGAGGGCAACAAGCGAAGTGCATCAAAGAATTTCATTTGGGCCAGACGGATCGCTTTGATCTCGACCAATATACGGGCCAGATTACCTTTTCCAGTCACGGAAAACCTCAAATCATCGCCAATTTTCAAATTGTGGGCGATGTTTCCACAAAATCCAACACATGGCTGTGGGCGTGGGGCAATTCGTCCCTCAATCCGGTTTTAACTAAGGATGCCAAGAAAGTCGCAGATTACGGCGATAAACATAAGTTCGAGCTTCTGACGCAGAAAACGTGGCCAGCCACGGAAGCCGACGGATGGGCGATGACGGCTATCGCTGCCAAAATCCTGCACGCCAAAGGCGCTTATCGCGCTCCGTCGCGCCAAGGGCCGCTTTTTGTGGGTCTCACATCGCTGCGACGCCCAAAAAAATGAAGTTGTAAT
>JANMKN010000308.1:0-60172 GCA_031372065.1 Abditibacteriaceae bacterium
CCCGGCCTCTCCCCCATGGGGAGAGGAGAGTGTAGTTAATACGCTTCTTCTCGCTTGAAACGGGAGGAAACGTATGGGGGAGGTTCTCCTCTCCCCATGGGGGAGAGGCCGGGTGAGGGGAGCGAGCGACAAAGTCGCTCTTTCCAGTGCCTACCATAAGCGCACTGCGTAACGTGACTGCAATAATTAGCAAGTCGCAAGCCTTGCTGCGTCGCGCCACATTTTCCTTTTGTTGTTTAAACTGTGTTTTCCATGCGCCAACTTTTCTTTTTTACACTGTTTATCTGTGTTGTCGTTCACGCCGCGCCCTTGCAAATGCAAGTTTTAAACGGCGCGCCGCGCGTGTGGAATCGCAGCGATTTTGCGGTTTCAGGCGTGCCGGACGCACAAAACCCGTTTGATCCCGACGAAATCACCGTGGACGCTACATTTACGGCGCCCGATGGCAAAAGCGTCACGCTGCCGGCCTTTTGGTTTCAGAATTTCGCGCGCCAATTGCAAGGCGACAAGGAAATTCTCACGCCCGTTGGCGCTGCCGGTTGGCGTGTGCGCTGGACGCCTGTGGCAACAGGCGCGCATCGTTGGAAGTTAGTTGTCACAACGGGCGGCAAAACCACCAGTGGCGCAGGCCAAATTGTCGTGGGCGCGAAGCCCGAAAATGCGCGCGGTTTTGCCCGCGTGGAGCCAAAAGAAAAACGTTATTTCCAAACTGACGATGGCGCGCCGTTGCCGCTTTCGGGCGAAAATGTCTGCTGGTTTCATCAGCGCGGCACCTTCGATTATGACGATTGGTTTGGCGGTTACAGCGGCGCCAGCATGAATTACACCCGCCTGTGGATGCACAGCGATCTCGGCATCGAATTTTTCACCAACGAGCGCACCAATTACAATTTGCAGCACGCGTGGCAACTGGATTACATCTTGGATTTAGCCGGACAAAGCGGCATTTATGCGATGCTGTGCCTTGATTATCACGGCGTTTTTCAAGACAAGCCCGATATGTGGGGCGGCAATGATTGGTGGCCCAAACATCCTTACAACAAACTCAACGGCGGGCCGTGCGCGACGCAAAACGATTGGTTCACCAATGCCGAGGCCGAAAAACTTTATCGCAAACGCCTGCGTTATTTAGTCGGGCGCTACGCCAGTTTTCCATCACTGTTTTCGTGGCAGTTTTTCAACGAAATAAACAACGTTTACGACAAATTAAAGCCCGCTGATGTGGTTTCGTGGCATGACCGCCAAGCGCAATGGATCAAAGCGCATGACCCTTATCGGCATTTGGTGACAACGAGTTTCGGTTCGGCAGGCGACCAGCCGGAAATGTGGAAATTATCCTCGCTCGATTACGCCAATTATCACTGGTATGGCAACTGGGGCGGGGCTTATAGCTCGGTTTTGCAAATGACAAGTGGCGTCGCAGAGGATTTTCGGAAGCGTTATGGCAAGCCGGTTGTCATCGCCGAATTCGGCACCGATGGCGGTGGCGGCGATAAAAACCGCGCCGCCGACCCGCAAAAACGCGGTCTGGTGCAAGCCATTTGGGGCGGCGTTTTTTCCGGCACGGCAGGCACAACTTCGCCGTGGTGGTGGGAGCAAAATCACCAAGAAAACAACTACGAAATCTGGGGCGCGCTCAATCAATTTTTAGAAGGCACAGGTTTCGGCAGCGCCGCATGGAAACCCATCGAAGCCAGCGGGCCGAAGATGAGCGCCGAACTCGGCGAAGCCCTCCCCGGCGCGGCGCCTTTTGAAATTAAAATCAACACCATAGCCAGTTGGAGCGGCAAAAACAAAGGCATCGGCGTTGTGCGCGCGGCCAGCGACACCGAAACTGTTGTGCCTAATTCTTACCTGCACGGCAATGACAAAAAAGATTTAATCAACCCCTTCGTGTTACAAGCACACTTAGCCTCCGGCGCGAAATTGGTGATTCACGTTAATTCGGTTTCTAACGGTGCAGTTTTGGCCGTCAAAGCCAACGTACAAGAGATTTTCCGTCGCGCTTTGCCCAACAAAGACGGAAAATGGGAAATCAACAACGAATACAATGAAGATTTTGAAGTCGCTTTGCCCACAGGCAAGACCGACATCGAAATTTTCAATCCCGGCGGCGATTGGATTTATGTGGATTCCGTCAAGCTGACTGGCGTTTTGCCTTCGCGGGCGCCACAAAAAGACGGCGCGCCGCTGGATGCGTGGGCGCTCTCCAATGGCAAAATGGCGCTGGTTTACTGTGTTGACCCGCGCTTTAATTGGCCGCGCGGACGCGATGCAACCTCACAAAAACTTTTTGGCGCTGTCGCGACCATTCGTGGCTTGCCCGACGGCAATTACACCGCGCAATGGTTCAACACGCGCAACGCGCAAAGCCTTGGTGTTACAAAACCACAAAGTCAAAACGGCATCCTAAAATTAGCTGTGCCGCCTTTTGAAACCGACATCGCCGCGAAGATTATTCGTTGAAAAAATCATGCGGCCCCTGTGCAGCGCCCTTGGTTTGATGTAACAATTTTAGCAGCGAGAATTCCGAGAGAGTTTGAGGTTTTTCATGGCAACACACGTTCCTTTTACGGACAATTACGACGATTTATCAACAGATCGCGGCTTTCAATTTCGTTTCAATTGCGAGCGCTGCGGCAATGGTCATTTGTCGTCATTTCAGGCCAGCGCTGTTGGCATGGCAGGCGGCGCGTTGCGCGCGGCCAGCAGCCTTTTTGGCGGCGTTTTAGGCCGCGCGGCAGATTCGGCTTACGATATTCAGCGCATGGTCGGTGGCCCGGCGCATGATAACGCCTTGCGCAACGCTGTTGAAGAAATTTCGCCACTGTTCGTGCAATGCCGTCGCTGCGGGAACTGGGTGTGCCGCGAAGTGTGCTGGAACGAATCGCGCGGTCAATGCGTGAATTGCGCGCCACACATGGACGAAGAAATCAAAGCTATCGAAAGTGATGCCACGATTCAATCTATCCGAGATAAAGCCTATAATGCCAACCTCGGCGCGAACGTTGAAGTTCAAAGTGCCGCCGCGCCTATAATGTGTCCTTCGTGCGGCGCCGAAAACGCGCCCGGCCAGAAATTTTGCGGTGACTGCGGCACCAATATGCTGGCGGCGCCCAAATGCCCGTCCTGTGGCGCGCAAGGCGAAGCCGGTCAAAAATTCTGCGGCGAATGCGGAACAAGGTTTTAGGAAGCTTTGAGCGGTTTGCAGGCAACGAGCAACAAAAAAAGCGCCAGTGAAAATTCACTGGCGCTTTTTTTATGCTGTCGGCTCAAAGCCAATCGCTTACTCAAAGCTAATCGCTTACTTATTCAGCACCGCTAAAACGTCTTTGGTAATGTCAACGGCGTCGTCGCTCCACACCAAGGCGCGTTTGCGAACAACGAGTTTAATGCCTTTTTTCTTGGCGACCTCGGCGATAACATTGTTGGCCTGATCGGTATATTTCTTTTCGGTGGCTTCTTGTTCGGTTTTGATGGCGCCAAAAACCTTGTTTGACAAAGCACGCAAATCGGCATCGTTGCCTTGAGAATAGCCCAGAAACGTCTTGATTTTGGCTTCTTCGTCAGCATTGCGATTGCTTTTGGCGATCAAAGCCAGATATTCCGCGCGGCGGTCAGCGCCGGTTTTCACCAAGGCGTTCAAAGCGGCATCATCGGGTGCCGAGCGAGGCGTTTGAACGATTAAAGCATCGAATTTCTTGCCTTCGTCCGTGCTGAGTAATTCGCGCGCTTCGAGTTTGCTATCAATGCTTTTGGCGCGGGCTTCGATTTCGTCCAGCGCGGTTTTGTAAACCTTATAATCGTCGGCTAATTTGTCTTCGTCCAACGTGCCAACCGTGACAGCTTGAGCTTGCACTGGCGGCGCGCTGACCAAAGCAGCGCTACCAATCGTGCCCAGCATCAAGGCGCCCAACAATTTCCCTGTCAAATTCCACTTCTGCGTGTGCAGTTTCATTCAGTCTCCTCAAAAATCCATTTTCACAAAGTCGAACCCTGACGCCATAAAGGTATCAGGGTTCGTTGCTCTTAATAACGTGGCATATCAGTGTCAACTTGCGAGGCCCAAGCGTCAATGCCGCCAGCCAAGTTTTTCAGCTTCGAAAAGCCCATTTTCTGCAAAAAGCCAATTGCCCGCGCCGAACGCATTCCGTGATGGCAATAAACCACCATATCGTCAGCGGTATCCAATTCATTCATACGCGAAGGCAAATCGTTGAGAGGAATCAGCTTCGCGTTGGGAATTGTGGCAATACCCCATTCCTGCGGCTTGCGCACGTCCAAAAGCGTGAGTTTGCGGCCCGAAGCCAGCGCTTCTTGCAATTGTTTGACGTTGATAACTTCCATCGGGCCTTCGCTTTCGTCTTCGGCGTCATTGCCGCGTCCGTAGCCGCAGAAAAAGTCGTAATCCTGCAATTCGTGAATTGTCGGATTGCTGCCGCAAACCGGGCATTCCGGGTCTTTGCGAATTTTCAACTCGCGGAATTTCATTTCCAGCGCGTCATAAAGCATCAAGCGCCCGACGAGTGAACGGCCTTTGCCGATAATCAATTTAATCGCTTCGGTTGCTTGCACCACGCCAACGACGCCGGGCAAAATGCCAAGGACTCCGCCTTCGGCGCAACTGGGCACCATACCGGGCGGCGGCGCTTCGGGATACAAGCAGCGATAGCAAGGGCCATCCGGGTCGCAAAAGACGGTGCTTTGACCGTCGAACCGGAAAATCGAGCCATAAACGTTGAGTTTCTTTTCAAAAACACAGGCATCGTTCACCATGTAGCGCGTTTGAAAATTGTCGGTGCCATCCACCACTAAAGTGTGTTCGCGCACCAATTCGCGCACGTTTTCATTGGTCAGTTGGTCTTGAATGGCATTGACTTTGACGTGCGGATTAATCTCGGCAATGCGTCGCTTGGCCGACTCGACTTTAGGCACACCAACCGACGAGGTATCGTGCAAAATCTGGCGTTGCAGATTGGAAACGTCTACCACATCGGGATCAATGATCGTCATTTCGCCGATGCCGCTGGCCGCCAAATAAACAGCCGAAGGCGAACCCAAACCGCCCGCGCCGACCATCAAAATCTTCGCGGCTTTGAGTTTTTCCTGCCCTTCGACGCCCATTTCGGGCATGATGAGGTGCCGCCCGTAACGCAGCACTTCCTGATTCGTGAGTTTCATAAATTTCCTTGCTTACGGCTTGGTTTCAAAGGCTTTCCAATACGTTTTGGCGCGTCGGGAGCCTTTGATTTGTGCCTCTAACGCGCCAAAACGCTGGGGCGTTTCCTAAAATCTCTTCTAATTCCTACCCGCGAGGGGTGCCTTTATTTTAGCGAGCTATTTTCGACTTGCAAACCAGCATTTGTGTAAAGCAGCGTTAAACTGAAGGTATGAATTATAAAATTTGCGTGACAAGTCGTTATGTTGACGAACTTGAGGAGGAGTTAGAATCTTGCGGTCATCAATTTACCTTCGACAAAGTCGATTTGCCGTCGTGCGACATCGCTTTTGGCCAGCCGGATAAGCAAATCGTCATCGAATCGCCCCATTTGCGCTGGATTCATCTGACCAGCGCCGGTTACACCAATTACGACAACGAAATCGTGCGCGAGGCTTTGCAAAAACGCGGCGCGGTTTTGACCAACAGTTCAGGTGTTTACGACGAACCGTGCGCCCAGCACGCCTTGGCAATGATGCTCGCTTTTGCGCGGCAGTTGCCGCAGATTGAGCGCGAAAGCGGCCAGTGGAACAGTGGCGCGCATCGCGCCAACAGTTTTTTACTGAACGAACAAACCGTTTTGTTTCTCGGTTTTGGCGCCATCGCGCAACGCTTGGCCGAGTTGCTTGCCCCATTCGATTGCGCTCTTTTCGCGTTTCGTCGCCGCAAACGCGGTGACGAAACAGTAAAAATAATTGAACGTAGCGAGTTGGAAAAGATTTTGAGGCAAGCCGATCATGTTGTGAATTTGTTGCCCGAAAACGATTCGACACGCGGTTTTATGAACGCCGAACGCTTCGCGCAAATGGCGCCCGGCGCGCATTATTACAACATCGGGCGCGGCGCGACAACCGACCAAGAGGCTCTTTTAGAAGTCCTAAATTCCCGTTATTTGGCGGGCGCTTATTTGGATGTGACTTCGCCCGAACCATTGCCGCCGGAGCATCCGTTGTGGAGCGCGCCGAATTGTTTTATTACGCCGCATTCGGCGGGCGGCCACGAAAACGAAGATTGGCGTTTAGTGATGCATTTCCTCCAAAACCTGCAACGTTTTGAAAACGGCGAAGCATTGAACGATGTGGTTTTCGGATGACCAAAATTCTCATTTTAGTCGGCCCAACAGGAACCGGCAAAACCGCGATAGGCATTGAACTTTGCCAGCTTTTGAATGGCGAGATCATCTCTGCCGATTCGATGCAAATTTACAAAGGCTGCGACGTTGTCACAGCCAAAGCCACGCCGCAAGAACGCGCCCATGCGCCACATCATTTAATTGATATTTGCGACCCGCGCGAAACCTATTCCGCCGCGCGCTGGGCGCAGGACGCGCAAAATGCGATTGACGACATAGAATCGCGCGGCAAAGTGCCAATTATCGTCGGCGGCACCGGCTTTTATATCAACGCGCTTTTGCATCCTGAAAAGTTAGCCGCCGCGCCGCCAAATGCGCAGTTGCGTGCTGAGTTAGAAAATGAAGCACAAAATAACGGCGCGCAATGGCTGCATGACAAATTAAAAACACTCGACCAAAACGCTGCCGCGCGCCTGCATCCCAACGATACAAAACGCATTCTGCGCGCCATTGAAGTAGCTGTCAGTGATCAGGGGTCGGTGGTCGGCAGTCAGCCTCCAGCTTCCAGCTTCCAGCCTGTGATTTTCGGCCTGAATTTATCGCGTGAAAAACTTTATGAGCGGCTGAACAATCGCGTGGATAAAATGCTGACGGACGGCGCTTTGGACGAATTGAAAACTCTGTTGGCTTGCGGCGTGCCGCGTGAGGCGCCCGCCTTGCAAGGCGTCGGCTACCGGCAGCTTTTGCCAGTTTTGGATGACCAAACGCGCTTGCCCGAAGCTATCGAATTGTGGAAGCGCGACACGCGCCGTTATGCCAAGCGACAAATGACGTGGTTTCGCCATCAATTGCCCTTACAGTGGCTTGAAATCAACGAAACCAGCGCACCCGAAGAAGTTGCGCGGCGGATTATCGAATTGCAGAATAATCTTGGTTGCTGACAAATCACCTTCCAGCAGATAGGTAGCAATGCGGCCTATTTTACGCTAATTTTTCACGGTTTTGTTCAAAGCCGCGCCCCAAATGCCAAGTTCGGCCCCGAACTTGGCATTTGGGGCCACGAACTTGGCATTTGGGGCGCGGAACATGAGAAGTTCGGTCTGGAAAACAACGACTGCGGCCTCGAACTTGTCATGTTCGGCCTCCCAATTCCCCTTTGGGGTGCCGAACTTGCCGTTGGGGAGGCCCCATTTGGCAGGCGTGAGTTGTGGGCGCGAGCGGCGCGATGTTCAATCGCGCCCATGCTCTTCAAGCCACGCGCGCAGAGGCACATCTTGCGGGGCGCGGTCGGGCAAATAAAAGCTGAGTTCGTGCGTCGAATGGCCCAAAAGCTGGCGCTGAATCGGGTTGGCTTTTTCGATAAGTTCGGGCGACTGCATGATGAAATCAATGGCTTTTAGATACCGATGACAGTAGCCGATATAAATGTTTTTGCGCGGATAATCGGCGTAATTCGGGCCGACGGCGTGCCATGTGCGCTGCTCGAAAAAAACCGCGTCGCCGGGCCGCGTCAAAACTTGAATCGCACCTTCGGGTTCGCCGGTTGCTGGATCGGTTTCCGGCTTTTGCGCCCGCAAATGCGAACCGGGAACAACGCGCAAATTTCCCTTGTCCGGCTCGGATAAATCACTTAAAAAGTAGCCGATTTTGGCATACATTCGCGGGCGCACGCCGTTAATTTCAGGAAACTGCGGGTTTGGCCCGTCGGCGTGCCATCCGGCGGCTTTAAAAGAACTTTCGGCTTGCGGCGTGGGCATCCGCACGAAAATGTGCGAAGTCGTCAGTTGAATGTTCCAACCCATAATTTGCGCCATGAGCGGAAACGTCGCGGGCCAATCGAGCAGCGGCAAAAGTTCGTCGCTGCGCGCGATGGAGTTGCGAATTTCCACGCAGGAATCGGGCGCGACTTTACGTTTTGCGCGGTCATCAGCGGCTAATTTATCAACAATGCGCGTAAAATGCGCAATTTCGTCGGCGTTTAGCACACTCGGCACGATGAGATAGCCGTTGGCTTCAAAAAAATCGTGTTGTTCCTCGCTCAGTCGCGCGGGCATTTGCAAAGTGGCATTCATAGGATTGATTTTAAAACGGCGAGTGGAATAAGCAGCCTCTAACGCCGCTCAAATTCCCAACGTTTTCGCTCAGGCGTGATGCTCAGGCCTGATGTTTCGCTGCTTCGCGCGTGTTCTTGCGATAAGTGGCGGGTGTCATGCCTGCAAACTGGCGAAAGGCGCGCGTAAAAGGCGAAGCGCCCGAAAAGCCGGTTTGCCTTGCCACAGCTTCAATCGAAAGCCCAGTATTTTCCAGCAGGCGCCGCGCACGCTCCAAACGCTCGCGCTGCAAAAATTCGTGCGGCGACATTCCCGCCCATTCGTGAAACACACGGCGAAACTGCGCCAGCGAAAAATGCGCTTCGCGCGCTAAATCGGCCACGCTCACGCCCGGTTTTTCGCGCACGCAACGCAAAACCGCCGCTAACCAAAACGGCGCGCCGCCGCGCGAATCGCCGAAATTATGAATGCCGTGTCCCTGCAAAACCAGACCAACCAAGACGCGCGCCAAGCCTTCCACCATCAAATTCGCCGTGCCGCACGCCGGAAAACAATCCACTAATTCGCTCATGTAAAAACGCTGACGTTCTCGCTGCTGCTCGTCGGGGTTCCACTTAACAGGCGGCCCAATATCAAGCAACAAATCGCGGCCCATCAAAGGCGCTTCAAGCCCCACAGTGAGCCATTCGGCACGTTGCGGAATGACGATTTTGCGCATCACGCGGCAATCGCTCAAAAACGCTTCGCCACGACTTACTTCAAATGTGAGATTCTGCGTGGTCACCCGCGCGCTGCCTTCTAACAGCAGCCAAAGCGCACAAGCGGGCACTGTGCTGCCCCACTCGTGTTCGGGCGGCAAAGCATGATGATGCATCGCCCAACGCACACGCGTTTCGACCAGAGCGGTTAAATCGGAGGCCATAACATTATTTCAAGAATAACGGCGATAACTCACCATGAATAACATCAAGGAGCGACGGGTTCGATCACAATTGGCTCATCTCCGGGCAACGCCTCGAACATTAATGTGCCGTTTTGGGCAACAATTTGCGCTGTTTTCGCGCCTTGCGTAACGCGGCACGTTTTCCATGTGGCGGGCACTTGCGTAACAAGTGTCAAGGGATAATCGTAAAACTGCGCCTCGGCATTGCTTTTCATTTCAAGCACGATGCGCTCCGCATTGGATTTGAGAGTTTTCACTGCGGCACTGCGGCGTTCGGTTTCGTATTTGTGTTGCGAAATATGATCGGTTATCCATAAATCGCCCTTGTCGCGCCGCTCGGCGAGGCCATCGAGAAGCGGCAGAAAAATGTCTTGCTTGAGCGCCCAGAAATCCTGATATTTCCAATCGGGCACGATGCGTTCGACGCCGTGAATTACCAGATATTCCACGCCGCCTTTGGCAATGGCTTTATCGGCCAAGGCCAGCATTTCTTCGGTCGTTTTGAGGTGATAAACCGCGCCGTGATCACGAAAATCGCCGCGTTCGATGAGATTATTCTTGGAAATCAGTTCTTTTTCCTGCTCCGGCGTGATTTTCCAATCCGTGACGCCCGGTTTGGCATAGGAAATCAAGCGAGGCTCTTTGGTTTTTGTCACTTCGCCGATGAGTTCGCTCAGGTAACGCGTGCAATCGGTGAATTCATGTTCAGCATCTTCGAGACTTTGCAAACCATCGTGTGTGAGCGTGTGATTGCCCAGCGCCATGCCCTGCTGCAAAAACTGTTCACGCCACGTTTTCTCGAACTTCTTGAACTCGCCTTTAGCGGGCACAATGTAAAAGGTCGCCGTCATCTGACGCTTGAGCAATTCGGGCAACGCGACTTGCCAATGGCTCGGCCAGCCGTCGTCGAACATCAGCAAAAAAGCCGCTTTTTTGTCGTCTTTCCACTGCGCAATGCGCGCCACGCCGGGTTGCGCCTGCGCGCAAACTTGCGTGATTAGTAAAACGCCCAGGGCGAGAATTTTTCGCTTGAACATGTTTTTCAGTCCTACTGTTTCAGCTTGTTCAACGACACAAAGCCGCACCACAATTCGTTGGTAGCCGGGTTGAAACGCAAAATTTGTGGCTTAACATAGGGCAAATTGCCGGTAATATCTTGCCATGTCGCGCCGCCATCAATCGTTTTATAAACCGCGCCGTTGTTGCTGCCATCCCATGTCGTCGTGGAAATCCACAGCGTTTTCGGGTCGCGCGGATCAGTTTCGAGGCCGACGATGGCGCGGCCATTGTTGAACTTCGTCAGTTGCTGCCATGTCGCGCCATGATCGGTGCTGCGCCACAAATTCTGGCCCGGACAGTAAACGGTGCCGTCTTTGGCGACCATCACGTTGAAAATCCATTGTTCGTTGGCGAAAACCTGTTTCCACGTTTGTCCGCCGTCTTCGCTGCGATGCAGGCCACCATTAGTGCCGCACGCGCCCCAATAAAGGCGCTTGGAATCGGTCGGATCAACCGCCAAACCGTAATAAATGCGACGGCTGGCGGGCTGATTGGGCAATTGCTTCCACGTCGCGCCGCCGTCTTCCGATTTGAAAATACCGCCGCCGCTTTTGCCCGCCGCCGCGTCGCCGTCCATGCCCAAATAAACCACGTTCGCATTGTTTGGGTCAACCGCCAAAGCGCGCGCATAGCCACTGCCCCACATGGTGTTATCGCGCACGATGTAATCGGGCAAACCCGCAGTGGTCGCTTTAAAGGTTTTGCCGCCGTCGCTACTAATACTCACACGATTGGCATGATTTTGCTCCCACGGACTGACTGTCGAAATAATGCGATCTACGCCGTTGATTTCATTAACCGCCACGCGCCAGTTATGGCCGCTGAAATCGGGCTGCCATTTCAAAGGCCACAGTTGGCGCCAACTTTTGCCGTTGTCTTCACTGACGAGCGTGCCTTCGTCCATCGCCGTGACATAAGTGCGCCCTTTGGAAAAACGAATATCCGTAATGCACGAAATATCGGCGCCGCGACAGCGTTCGTTCCACGTCAGGCCGCCGTCTTCACTGAGACACGGACGCCAGTTGGCGCTGAGAAACAATTCTTTGGGATTAAGTGGGTTGATAGCGACGTTGGTCGGCGTGCTAAGTGGCGCTTTAACCGATTCCGCCGGAAGCGTTGGGTTGCCAATCGAATCGGCATTCAAAGTCGAAGACGATTTCCACGTCACGCCGCCGTCATTGGACAGGTAAAAACCGCCGTTCCAACCAACAGAACCGATAGCATAAACATCAAGCGCGTTGACCGGACTAACGGCCACTTCCTGAACCGAAAAATCCTTCGGCAAGCCGCCGGATAGATTGGCCCACGTTTTCCCTTTATCGGACGATTTCCAAATGCCATCGCCGAAAAACGAGCCATAAATAATATTGGAATCGGACGCTGAAACCGCCGCGCTGGAGGCTTTTTTCGGTGTGTTCAACGCGCGCCAGTTTTGCCCGGCATCTTCACTGAGCAAGAGGCCCGAATCGGCGGTAGCCGCCAACACCAGCGAAGAGTCCTTGGGCGCAACTGCCACGCTGTAAACCGTGCCCGACGCCGAATCGCCGAGGCGAATATTGCCGTAACTTTGAACGGATTTATCTTTGGCAAAATCGCGCACTGTCACCAAAATTGGTTTGTCAGCAGTGCCCGTCTGACCTTCGGGCGAACGTGTGACGGCGAAGAAAAACTTGCCGATGCGCGCCACTGTCGCTGTGGTTGGCAGCGGGCCGGAAGACGCAAAATCTAAGCGATTAACCGTCGCCCAATCGGGCGTGGCTGGCGCGGGTTTATCGAGGTTTTTCTTGGCGTAATCGGGGTCAACGGCGAAATCGCCCGCCTTAAATATCACATCCCGCAGCGTGTCATCCTGAAATAATCCGCGTAGATTTTTGCTGCGATACGAAATTCCGGTGCTGGTTTTCAGCGTTAGGAAGCAATCCTGCGGCAGCGATTTATCGCCCTTGAAAGATATGCCAAAACCGAGGCAATCTTCCGATTTGAGGCCTGTCGGAAACGCGAAATTCGTCCAAATTCCGCCGAAATAATCGGCGTTGACCTTGCCGAATTGCACGCGCAAAAGTCCGGCGCTGGTCGCTTCATTTTGCTTTTCATAAGCGATTTTCCATGTTTGCCCACTGTCGCTGCTTTTATAAACCTTGCCGCCCGGACTGGCCGCGTAAACAACATTGCCGTTATCGGGGGCGACAGCAATCGCGCGGATGCTACGGCCTTTTTCGCCAGTAATTCGCAAATTCTTGTGCTCGGTTTGTGGCAAAAGTTGCCAATGCTCGCCGCCATCGGCGCTTTTGCATAAACCGCCTTCAGTCGCCGCGTAAACCGTCTCTGGATTGGTTTTGTCAACCGCCAAAGAAAAGACGCCGTAATCCACTAACCCGTTGTTAATAAGGCGCCAATTGCGGCCATGATCTTCGCTTTTGTAAACACCGGCCACATCGCCGCCCATGTAAATCACGCCGTCGCGCGCCGGATGAAAAGCCGCCGCGTAATAAAAGCCGCCGCCGCCCCAGCCTGCGGGTTCCCATTGCGGCGCCGGGTTCGCGATTTTGATAGGCGCATCGGCGGCCAAAGTTAGTGGCGCAGTAACTAAATTCAAACCGAGCAGTCCACTAAAAATCCAACGCGAAATAATCATAAAAATCCTTTGAGCCGGGAAACATTGCACAGTTTGTTTCCTTGTCAATAGCACAAGTAAGACAGGAACCAGTAAAATTAAGTTACGTTTGACGTGAATCTTATGCCCCCGAAAACCTCGCCGCTGTTCAGGAGGCGCCGTGCCTTTCGCGTTGGAGTGGCACAGCGTGCTTTCACCTTGATCGAACTCTTGGTCGTCATAGCGATAATCTCGCTTCTCGCGGCGATTTTGTTTCCGGTTTTTGCAAGGGCGCGCGAAAATGCACGGCGCACCAGTTGCCTCAGCAATATGAAGCAAATCGGACTGGGGTTGCTGGCCTACACGCAGGATTACGACGAAACCTTAGTCGCCGATTGGTTCGGCCCGGATACGGGCACAACTGACCCCGAAGGCACCGGACAACGACGTTATAAATGGATGGACGCCATTTATCCTTATATCAAAAACGAGCAGGTTTTCAACTGTCCAAGCCAGACTTTTACGGGTAACTACGGGCCGTATCGCTATTTTGGTCATCTGACCGCGCCAACCACTAATTACGGCAGTTACGTTATCAATCATTCTTATCGAGGCTGCGCCAGCGGGTCGGCCATTTGTGGAGCAGGCGGGCCGTGGACGCCGCCAGTCAGCCATCCGATTTCAACCGTCAACGAGATCGTTTCGCAGTCCGATGTAGTGGTATCGGCGACTACGGTCTGGGTGATAGATGGCAATGGAGATTTCTTTTTTGGCCCGGCCATGGGTGTTATTGGCCCTTCAGCCAGCGATCCGCGCACTATGCAAAACGCCGTTGAGCGCCATTTGAGAACGGTCAACACATTATTTGTGGACGGCCACGTCAAAGCCCTGAGCCTTGATAAGCTGGCTAAAACCAATACCTCTGGCACCGTTTTGCCCTACTTCACTATTCAAGACGATTGACCCCTAACAATTGACGCCCGTGGATTACGATACGGAAAAAACAATGTCGTTGAAGTTCTTGCAGGCCGGACAAACGTGACGATGGCGTGCTAAGGGATTGCTCACTTCAAACTTGGAGCGCGGCCCCAAATAACCGCAACTTTGACACTTTCCCCAGTTGCGCGGCAGGTTTTGCGGAATATCAGCGGGTGTTTCGGAGATCATCAACTGCTTGGCGTGATAGGCGTTTTTGACCAAGCCGGCAGCTCGTTCTAAAATCGTTTGGGCAGGCGAACTTTTCGCTAAAAAGCTGCTGTCGTCGGTGCTGACGGCACGCCAGAGCGCAATATTAGAATGCTGATGCGTTAGCACTAAAACCGGCGCTACGCTGATCTTGCGCAAATAAAGTCCCACCTTCAGCGCAATGTCGGTTCCTGCCATGTCACTCAGCACAATGACGTGCGGATGCGTATCGCGCACAGCCTCAAGACCCGGACGGCCCATCGGCGCATAGCGCGCATCCATTCCAGCTTCGGTGCAACGCGATAAAATCGGATGCGCCACAGCAAAATCGTCCTCGATTACAAGCACGCGAATTTGCCCTGTTAATTCAGGCAATTCAGGAGACGCAGTCAACATTTGCCACCTCCAAGGGGATGCTTTTATCTTGCCCTAATTCGGCAAAAATTTCAACTCACCACCGGCATCTGATGCGTTCTATTCGTGTCCAACCTACCATGATAAAACCCTGTTTCCCTGCTTTGCTGCTTGGTGCGACCCTTTGTTTTTCCACTGCGAGCCATGCTGCACCTGAACCGGCGGCGTCCGCCGATGATTTTGTAAATCGCATCGGCTTCGCCACGCATTGGGGCTACACCGACACGCCGTATGGTTATGAATACGAGAAAGTCAGCAAATTATTGGCGGATTTGCGTGTGCGCCATGTGCGCGATGGCTTTCATCCGCGCGAGCGCGAATTGTGGGAAAAATACGGCATTCAAACCACGATGATCGTCGGACCGCAAGAACTGCTCGAAAAAACGTTGCAAACCCTGCGCGACAATCGCGATTTGATTTCGATGGTCGAAGGCCCCAACGAAGTAGATATTTTTGCGACCTCGGCCAATTACCAAGGCCAAGGTTTTCCGGGCGGGCCAAAAGCCTTTCAAAACGATTTGCAAAACGCCTTAAAAGCCGATCCGCTTTTGAAAGACTTGGAAATCATCGCGCCTTCGACAGCGCGCAGCGATTCCAATCTGAAACTCGCGCCGATGACAGGCTTCGATTATCTGGTGATGCACTCTTATGCAGGCGGCGAAATGCCGTCATCGAGTTTGACGGGCAACGTCATCAACAATATGCTGAATGCCACGCGGCTTTTGGGCGGCGGGCAAATTATGAAGCCGATTGTCGTCACCGAAAGCGGTTATCACACCGCGCTCGGCGCCAATCAAGTGATTGCGGGCGTGCAACCCGGCATTAGCGAAGGCACGCAAGCGAAATATCTGCCGCGCCATTTCGCCGAATATTTCAACGTGGGCATAAAACGCACCATTAGCTACGAATTTGTTAACGAGTTCAAAGACGAAGACAGCAACGCCGAAGCCAGTTTCGGCATCGTGCGCCGCGATTTAACGCCCAAACCGGCTTATTTTGCGCTAAAAAATCTGCTTTCCATGCTCGGCGAGGCCAAATGGAACGCTGAGAAAAAAATCTGGGATAAGCCGCCCGTGAAATTGCGCGCTCTGGATTTTGATTTGAATGCGCCGCCTTCGGTGCATCACACGCTTTTGCAAAAGAGCGACGGCGATTTTTATTTGCTGCTGTGGAACGAAGTTTCGAGTTTCGACACAAAGGCAAAAAAGAAAATCAACAGTCCGCTGTTAAACGCAAATTTGAAGTTTAAAACCCCTTTCGAGGGCGCGGAATTGTGGACGTTAGAAGACAACGTCGTTAAGCAGCATTGGCAACCTACGCAATCGCTTACAGTGCCCGTTCCCGATGAGATTATCGTGTTGCACATCAAGCCAACTATTTCTCGCTCTGGCAAATCATTTCTTCTTCCCGCGCCGCAAAAGTTGCAAAGCGCAACGGGTGGCAACGAAGCAACGCTCAATTGGCAACCTGTTAGGGGCGCGCAAGGTTATTTTGTGTGGCGCGTCGGGCGTTATCTGGGTTTCACCGCAAAACCGCAATTTGAAGACAAAAATTTGCAGCCGAACACTGGTTATCCCTACGAAGTGCGCGCTTTCGATGCGCAAGGATTTTTAGGCGAAGCCGCGCAAATTATCGCGACGACGAAAAATGAATTTCCCGATTTGGTAGTCACCGAAATTTCGTGGACAACCCCCAAAATCGGCGACGAAATCACACTCAGCGCAACCCTCAAAAATCAAGGTTTGGCCGCTTCGCCAATGGGTTCAACGCATGGCGTGGCGTTTTTTGTGGACGATCAATTTGTCAGTTGGTCGGATACTTTCAATAAATCGCTGGCGCCGGGCGAAACGATTACCGTTATATGCAACAACGGCCCCAAGGGGAAGAAAACTTTCACCGCCGTGGCAGGCACTCATAAAATCCGCGCCGTCGTTGACGATGTTAATCGCATCAACGAAAGCGACGAAACCAACAATCAATTGGAAAAAACGCTGACGGTTGCGCCTTGAAAGCCCTGCAAAGATGCCCCGCGCGCATGCAAAGACGATTCGTGCGAGCAAAAGATGGTTCGTGCGCGTGCAAAACTGTTTCGTGCGTGCAAAAGATGGTTCGTGCGGCACATAATCTACTTCGCGCACAGGCAAAGACGTTTCGTGCGCGTGAAATATGGTTCGTGCGGATAAAATTCGTTTCGTGCGGCTACAAAAGTGGTTCGTGCGAAGTCATAATCTATCTGCGCGCTGGAGTTTGAACTCATACCGAATACTAATTCAAAGGAACACCGTTTCTGAAGCGCTACCGAAAATGTGAAGTCGTTTCATTTTGGTCGTTATGGAATCGGGATTGGAGGTAATTTGGCACGATTCTGCTGCCAATAATTGATACCAGCATCAAAAAAATGTTGAGAGGACTCTGCATCCGCAAAGGCTCGCTTGGGAATTACAAAATGTTTTCCATCTGTCAACCGGCCCAAGATGTGAGTGTTATCTTGCTCCCACTTTGATAATTGAGGCCACGCATAAACACTTTCACCCAAATAGAGGTAGTCAGCGTTCAAAATAACGCGAGATACATCCTGCATAACGGGCTTGAAAACAATTCTGTAACAAGCCCACAAAAGAGGACGGAAAACAAATAGCCAAAAACACAGGAAAACAGAAGCAGGAATAAGCAGTGAGAGGTAAGTGAAAAATTGCCCCAGTAGAAAACCTGATTTTTGCGGCAGAGTCCACCACTGCTGCCAAGTAGGAAGCGAGCTTTCATCACCCTGAAATTGCTGTGTTATCAGCCACGCAAACAACAATAGCGCAACAGCCTTGATTTCCATAGAGGAGGCACGCTGTTGCCACCGTTTAAGGTGATTGAAATCTTCTGTTGTCAGTTCAAAACAAACTTCCATTTTTGCTGTTAAATCACCAATCCGATAGCGCTTTTTCTTCGGGCGCGGCGGGAGTTTCGGGGCCGGAAAGTGGCGTCAGCAAAACGCGCAGGCGCGTGGTTGTGACATCGTTTAATTCAATCGTCAAACGCGAGATGCCTTTGTTTTCATGCTGGCCTGTGGGATTGGGGGAAGTCGGCAACGGTTTGGCATCGAGAACCGAAAATTTCGCGTTCGCGGGCGCTAAAAGGCGCGCCAACATTTTTTTGTCGCCTATCGAAAGCGTGGCGCTTTGACCGTTTTCGGCGACTTCGATTTTCGCGGGCGTGTGCAAAAACCAAAACAATTTCGACGGCGCTTTTGCCGTGATTTCGTCCTGCACCAAAACTTGATTGCCATCCAACAAACCGATGCCGCGTTTCACGCTTTGCGCGTCTTTGGCGTAGGCGTTGGTGAGGTCGGCGACGGCCAAAGTGCAGCAGTCTTTGAGGTCGAATTTTGTGACTTGCGTGGCCGCTTTCGGGTCTTGGTCGGGGCCGTCGTTGGGATTAAAAACTAAGGTGTTATGACTTTCGGCGCGCAAGCGATAATATGTCCAGCGCTTGTTGCCAAAATAGGCGGGCAAGTTGTAATCGTCCGAACCCAAATCGCTTACCCAGCGCGTGCCGAGCGCATCCATCACGAACGAGCCGAGGTCGAGATGCGAATGATTCGCCTTGTTATCGCCCGCTTTGAAGCCGACGAAAATCTGATTTTTATCATCCCAATCGGAGCGCATCGACACCACTTCGGCGGCACGAAAATAACGACCCAGCGGCAACGCGGCCAACTTCGGCGCTACTTTGGCGCTGCCATCGGCGTTGGCGAACCAACGCGCGCCCCAAATGTAATCGAAGGTGCTGCCGGAGCCGTTTTCAATCCAGTTCGCTTGCCACGCGGCCCAGCCTTCGTTGTTGAATTTATTGGCGAACCAGAACATTTGCGACTCGCCGCCCGCTTTGTCGCCAGCATCGGCGTAGTTGAAGGTTTTCCCAACAGGGCCAGTAAAAAATGGAGGGAAATCGCCGGTCTGCGGGAAGCCGGGAATCTGAGACAAACCATAATCGCTGCCAAGCGCCGAATCGAACGCGGCTAAAATGAAAACATTATATTTGGTCGCGTAGCCCCAATAACCCGGCCCTTCGTTCCATGCGCCGTCCGGCCCGAAATGTTGCATGGCGCGTGGCAAACTTTCGATGGCATCATGCAAAATCTCGCCGCACAGTGCCGGTTCTTCATCGCCGATTGCCAGTGCGCCCATGCCAATGCCGCCGTTGCACACTTGATTCCAGTTGTGCGTTGCAACAGCCCACCACGTTTGCTTGCGATAAATTTCCAGCGCCGGTTTGAGGCCCATTTCGACGATGGCCGTTTTCAAAGTTGCGCGCTGCTGCGGCGTCCACGAATCATAAAGCCAATCGTAGCCAATGGCAAACGCGGCAGTCATTTCGGCGGTATCGAGAAAGTGCTTGGCCGAATTCCAATCTTTGAAATGCGCCGCCGCGTCCAATTCGGCCCACGCGCGATCAAGCCATTTTTTGTCGCCTTCGATGCGATAAAGCAGCGCCAAACGCCCCACGCGATCCAACACGCGCCGACTGGTTGCCAAGAGGCGCAAGCCATCGGGAATTTCGTATTTGCTCGGCTCTTGCGTGAGGATTTTGTCGCCCGCCTCGCGAAATTTTGCCCAGTTCGACTTCAGGCGCGCATTGGTTTGCACTTGCGTTTTCAACACGGCAAATTCGGCATCTGTGGCGAACAAACGCGGATGCCCCTTTTGCAAGCGCGCCAGAATCGCGTCCGGCGTGGGCAAGGCAATTTCGACTTTATCAGCGGCCAAAAGCGGAGTTGTCATCAAAGCCAATAGGCCAGCAAAGGCCACACGAAACGGGGTTTTCATGTCCTTTTTCGACGCTTTCGCGCTGCTTTTGTCGCGCGATCATCACTTTCATCATCACTTGGCCCAGATGGATTTTAATTCGTGCGCGTCCAGTTGCGAAAACGTCGCAGCGCCGCCTTCAACAGCGACAGCGACACCTAAATCTTCGGCCTTGGGAATAACGGGTAGCGGCATATAAGTCAGGCCATCAGAGGCAAAAACTTCAAACGCGGTGCGATCTGTGTAGATAATCAGCGTTTGTTTGCCGTCGCGCAATGGCGCCGGGGCAACATGGCCGCTAACGGAAATTTCCTGCTTCGTCGCGTCGTAAATAATCGGCACGCCGCGCACATTGAAGCGCACGATTTTGGCGTCGCCGGGTTTGAAGGTGGCGCGAATTTCGAGCAGTTCGTTTTTGACTTGCGATAGCGGATTTTGCGCGCCCGGCGCCAGCGAAATCGGGCCGACTTTATACGATTTTTGGCGCAGCGTTTCCAATTCGCGCGCCGGTTGATAACGCAAACGTGGGCCATCAAGTGTAGAAACTAAAGTCAATTCCAACGGCAGCGACATCGCTTGATTAAACGCCATATTTGGTGAGGGCGCTTGCAGCCAACCGATTTGAAGGCGCCGTCCATCGGGCGCGTCGCTGAAGGTTTGCGCCGCGTAAAAACCGCGTCCGCGTTGGCCGGACAGTTTTGCAATTTCCGGCGTGAAAGTGGCGCCGTCAAAAGTGCCGATAGCGTATTCAGAGTTAGCTGCGGTGAGAATCCATTTCTTATTGTTGGCATTGCCATCAACAGGCAATTCGAAAAAATCGGGGCATTCAAACAGGTAATTAGTGCCTTTGAGGCCTTCGGCGACGCTGACTTTTTTCCACTCGCGTAAATTCGGCGAGGTAAAAAAATGAACGGTATGCGCGCCGTCTTTTTCGACGTAAAGCGTCATCACCCATTGCTTTGTTGGCTCGTGCCAAATAACTTTCGGGTCGCGGTTGCCGCCGGTGATATTTGGCACGACGGGATTGCCTTCGTGTTTTGCAAACGTGCGCCCATCGTTGCTATAAGCCACGCCTTGCGTGAACGGATTGCCCGCTGCGGTGTAAAACAAAACGAGCGGCGCTTTGCCGCCTTTGCCAAAACCGCTGCTGTTTTTCCAATCTACGACGGCGCTGCCACTAAACATGGTGCCGGAATCATCGGGATAAAGCGCCTCGCCGTGTTCGGTCCAATGCAACAAATCGGGGCTGGTGGCGTGGCCCCAGTGCATATTGCCCCAGTTCCAGCCGTAGGGGTTATGCTGAAAAAACAAGTGCCATTCGCCGTTGTAAAACGACAGGCCATTCGGGTCGTTGAGCCAGCCGCGTCGCGCCGAAAAATGCAGTTGCGGGCGCAGTTTTTCATCGTAAGTCGTGATGAATTCGTCGCTTTGATTTATCAATTCCAACGCGCGCGAATTGGCGGGCAATTTATCAGTTTGAACGATGATTTTTTGCCCTTGCCACGCGCTAATGTCGAGCGGCGCCAGCCAATCGGCAGTTTCATCGGCCAATTCAATATCGAACTCTCGCACGGCTTTGCCATCCCTGAAAATCGTCACCTTGCGTTTGTCGCCACCGTTTTTGACGGGCAACTGCAAAAAGCGATTTTTCGCTTCGATTTCGCGTTTCGCATTGAGCGTTGGCAACGCCGGTTTGTCGTCGGTAAAAACAATTTCATCCACGTTGATATGTCCCCATCCGCCGGTTGCAGTGTCCACAATCTCCAGATGCGCGGTTTTGCCCGCCAAATCCTTTACATCCCAAAAAGAGAATTCTAATTTTTCGCTGCCGCCCGCAGCGGTATTCGGGCCTGTCGCGGTGCGCACCGTTTTGCCGTCAACAATTAAATTCAGACAGGTTTGATTGGCATAGCCGCCACCGCCGATGAGAAACGAAATGTTATTTCGCTGGATTTTAAAATCGGGCGAAATCAGCTTGCCGGTGGGTGCGTCGCCGCCGTTAAAACTGTTGACCAAACCGCGCCCTTGAAAGCCGTCAACGTGCATTTGCCCCGCTAAAGTGCCGCGTGCGGGCGCTTTGCCAAAAGCGGTGCCTTCGCTTTTCCACGCGCCATAATCATCGCCCTCAAAATCGGCAAAGCGAATATCATTGGGCGCCGCAAAAGCCGCGCTGCTCACGAGCAAAAGGGGAATCAAAAGGCGCATAAAACTCCTTGGTAAGTTAAGGGCACAGTATGCCCGCAAAATCAAAGGTGAACCATAAATTAGTCATCTTGCAACATCATTTCCGGCTTTTTACATCCCCAAAAGAGTGTGATTTGTTGGCCTTATGAGCCTGCGAGATACGATCTCAGCATCTCAAGATCGTATCTTGACCTTCCGAGATCGCATCTTGAGGTAGCGAAATGCTAATTTGCCACTCCGAGATATGATCTTGAGGTGTCGAGATGCTATCTTGAGGTGCCGAGATACGATCTTGAGGCATCGAGATGCTATCTTGAGCCTCATTTTGTCCCTTGACGGCAGGAAAAGTTGGATTCAAAATAAAAAAGAGGCGCCTTGAAAGACGAAGAGGCGCCCACTTTACGCAAGGAGAGAAATTGTTATGACACCGGATGAAAGCAAGCCATTGGCGCCGTCTGTGGTGAAGCGGGACTTGGACACAGTGACCGCGTTAGCCACCATTACGGACTACGACCCCGGCGATGAAACCGAAGTCTCGCTCGCTGCGATGCAGCAAACAGCCACCCAACTTACGCAGGACGAGGCCGACGAATTGCGTAAATTCAAAGCATGGCAAGCGGCCCGCGATAAAACAGTCGCGACGCAATGGAAACTGCACAAAGGCTCCTTGCGCGTCAAGGAAAAGGTCATAGGGCAGTTCGGCGGAAGCTCCGACGAGGCGCAAACCATCGGCCTCAAAAAGAAGTCCGAGCGCAAAAAGCCCGGCCCCAAAAAGCCGACTCCCTAAATCGCGCCCCGCAACACAAAAGCCGTTCCAAAAAGCCCCGTTCGCGGGGCTTTTTGTTATGTCTGGGGCGCTTACTACTTCATGGCCCACTATTTGTCACTTTTGAATGTCAGTAATGGGACGTAGCCTAACAAGAAAGAGTAAGAAAAGAGCGTGTAGGAGTATAAAAGAAAGGGCCAATAATTCGCCTCCAACCAAGCCATACTTGTTCATAACAGAACCTAATGTCCATCCATAGATTGTCGCCATAGTTACACTGAAGCACCCATAATCCTCCTTCGCGATTGATGAAAGTTCACCACAACGCCGACAAAGGTAAGCCGCCCTTTTTTTCTGGTCGCCTTTTTTGCGAAAGAAGAAACCCGTGATGTTGCAATTAGCCCCACAGTGGGGGCATTTATTTATCAATCCGCTCACCTCTCATGCTACTTTGTAATTTAACGCTAAGACTCTGGCGCGTCCATTTGTCGGCGGTTTCTTCGATGATTTTGGCGGTGGGTTTGCCTGCGCCGTGGCCCGCTTTAGTTATGAACTTATCCCAGCAGCGTGATGGCTTTAGCCAAGACTTGCGCGGTAATTTCATCGGGTAATTTGCATATAAAAGCGGCATCTCTGGCTTGCCAATCCAAACTCTTGATTTGGTCTGAAAGAATCGTGCCTGTGACCGCCAAGCCGTCAGGAATATTAACCTCAAACGGATAACCTTTGACTTTGTTGGTGACAGGACAAAGTAACGCTAAGCCCACTTTTCGATTATAAGATGCCGGGGAAAGCACAAAGGCTGGACGTTTGCCCGCTTGTTCGTGTCCGGCTTGGGGATTAAAGTTGAGCCATATGACATCGCCGCGATCAGGAACATAGGCCATAAAACTACCACGCTTCCTTGCCGGTTGATATTCCGGTTTCTGTTTCGCTGTGCAGATTTTCAGAAGTAACGCCTTCGAGCAACTGAGCTAAAGTCATTTCGGGCTGTGGCACGGCAAACAAAATGATTTTGCCATCCTCAACCGACATTTCGACAACGGAGTTTTGCCCTAACTGCGATTGAGTAGCCAATGATTTTGGAATGCGGATGGCCAGACTGTTACCCCATTTTTGAACGCGAGCTTGCATAAAGCCTTTCCTTTTGTTTCTACTTTGATTATACAAAGCCGTTAAACATTTTAGCCTTTATTTCCCCCCAAATTCCACGCTCAAATTCGCCATGACAAAGGCCCATTTATGGGCGGTTTCTTCGATGATTTTAGCGGACGCGCGGCGGTTCAGGCCGCTTTGCGTTGCGGGCGCGGTTTGGTGTGTTGGTTTTGGTCTGCGGGTTTGTTGTTGTCGGTGGCTGGGCGATCCAACGCGCCGGAGGTAATCAATTCCTCGATTTTTTCGGCGTTTTCACGCTGGAATCTTTCTATCGCCTCTGGGGTATGAGCGTTGCCAAAAACCATTTTGGTTTTCATGTTAATTCCTCCTGACGTGCGTCCACGCCGTAGTAACGAGCCATCTGCGCGTTAGTTTCGCTCAATAGCGTATTCTGTGCGCTTTCGGAGAGGTGCTGGAAACCTTGAGTGTGGCCGACAGCGCGGCGTGCTCGCTCAAGCATTGCCTGAAATCGTAAAAACGTTAGCTTCGGCGCCTCGCCGGAAGGCAAATTCCAGCCCGCCGGTTTTTCGATGCGATGCTCGTGCCGGGGAGTCACGACTATCATTTCCTGCAAAGCAGGTTGATGAAGGAAGTTTTGCCAATCATCCGCGCCGGGTGGCATATCGTTGCGATGGTTGTGCAAAACAGCTACATTGGTCGATTCTGCCAAATCTACCTCAAATGTAATCTCGTCCGGGGCACTTGGAGGTGCTTCCTGATAATCCAACTGTTCGCCTGTGTCTCTGTCAAGCAAAAAGCCCACTTCAATCTGGCCCGCAAGGGCGGTTTCCTTCAAATGCCGAATTGCCTTGGTCTGGGCAGGGAAGTAGCTTTTGATATTCATCGCGCCGCAAATTCCACGCTCAAATTCGCCATGACGAAGGCCCATTTGTCGGCGGTTTCTTCGATGATTTTGGCGGTGGGTTTGCCCGCGCCGTGGCCCGCTTTGGTTTCGATGCGAATGAGAACGGGCGCGGGGCCGCTTTGCGCGGTTTGCAGCGCGGCGGCGTATTTGAAGGAATGCGCAGGCACCACGCGGTCATCGTGGTCGCCGGTGGTAACAAGCGTGGCGGGATATTTGGCGCCGGTTTTGATATTGTGCAGCGGCGAATACGCGTAGAGCGATTTGAACTGCGCCGCGTCGTCGCTGGAGCCATAATCGTAAACCCACGCCGAGCCGATGGTGAATTTGTGAAAACGCAGCATATCCATCACGCCGACAGCGGGCAACGCGACGGCGAAAAGGTCGGGGCGCTGATTGGTAACGGCACCGATGAGCAGACCACCATTGGAACCGCCCGCGATGGCTAATTTTTGCGGCGAGGTATATTTTTCGCGGATGAGAAATTCCGCCGCGCCGATGAAATCGTCGAAGACGTTTTGCTTGTTTTCCTTTGTCCCGGCTTTGTGCCACGCTTCGCCGAATTCTCCGCCGCCGCGCAGATTCGGCACGGCTAAAACGCCGCCCGCTTCGAGCCACGGCACCATCGTAATCGAAAACGCGGGCGTCAGCGAAATGTTAAAACCGCCGTAGCCGGTCAGATAAACCGGATTTTTGCCGTCGCGTTTTAGGTCTTTGCGGTGTGTGAGAAACATCGGCACGCGCGTGCCATCTTTACTGGTAAACCACACTTGCTCGGAGGTGTAAGGCGAATTATCGAATTGAATTTCCGAGCGCCGAAAAAGGCTGTTCTCGCCGCTTTTCACAGCATAGCGAAAAGTCAGCGACGGCTCCAAATACGAAGTAAAGGTGTAGAAAAATTCGCTGTCATAGCGATTGCCGCCCACGCCGCCGACACTGCCTAAACCGGGCAGCGGCAGTTCTTTGATAAATTGGCCCTGCAAATCGTAGAAATGCACTACGCTGTGCGCGTTATGCAAATACGTCGCGATGAATTGATTGCCGGCCAACGACACGCTTTGCAAGGTGTCTTCGCTTTCGGGAATGAGGGTTTTCCAATTTTCGCGCGCCGGTTTTTTGGTATCAATGGCAATGACGCGCCCTCGCGGCGCGGCGGCATCGGTCTTCACATAAAACGTCGCGGCGTCGTTACCGATAACACCGTAATCGGCTTCAAATTCGTCAATCAGTTTCACAACTGGCGCGCTAAAATCGGGCTGCGTTGCGTCGCGTAAATCCATGTAATACAAGCGGTTTTTCGGGCCGCTTTTGCTCAGATAAATCAAAGCGTAGCGGCCATCTTCGGTGACATGAGCGCTCATGAGCCATTCGGGTTCGTCGGGGCGCTCATAGATTAATCTGTCTTCGTTTTGTTTCGTGCCAGTGCGATGATAGAAAATGCGATGGTTCAAATTAGCGGCTTGCAAAGCGGTGCCTTCAACGGGCGCATCATAGCGCGAATAAAAGAATCCGCGATTGTCTTTTGTCCACGATAGGTCGGAAAACTTAACCCAATTCAACACATCTGGGGCATCTTGCGCATTCTCTACCGAGCGCAAATGAATTTCCTGCCAGTCCGAGCCGCCACGCGAAATGCCATAAGCCAATTGCTTGCCGTCATCCGAAATCGCAAGGCCACTGAGTGCCACGGTGCCATCTGTCGAAAGCGCGTTCGGGTCAAGCAGCACACGCGCCGGAGCCGTTAAATTATCCTGCACCATCAATACCGATTGGTTTTGTAAGCCGCTGTTTTGATAATGAAAATAGCGCCCGCCTTCTTTGAAGGGCGCGCCGAATTTCGGGTAATCCCAAATTTTCGTGAGCCGTTCAATCAGCGGCGCACGTTGCGGCAAGGCGCGCAAGTAATCGAAGGTGACGGCATTTTCGGCCTCAATCCACGCCGCCGTTGCGGGCGAATTGGCATCTTCGAGCCAGCGATATGGATCGGCGACTTGGACGCCATGATAATCATCGGTTTGCGCGCCTTGCGCAGTTTTGGGATACGAAATCGGCGCTGAAAAAGCTGAATTTGTCATAAGAAGCAGGGAAATAACGGGAAGCATCCGCATTACGCGAAGTTTAGCAGTCGGCGCGTCGAATCGCGTTCTGAGAAGTCGAAAGATTCGCTCAGACGAACTTACAAGGGACAAAAATGAAACGACGATTACTTCTGCTAATGTTGGCCGCCTCCGTGAGCCACTATGCGCTGGCGCAAGAACCCGGCGCAGCCAAAGCCACGCCCAAAGCCGACCCGATGAAACCTATCGAAGATGTGCCCGGCTTGCCGCGCGTGCTGCTTATCGGCGATTCGATTTCCATTGGCTACACCCTGCCCGTGCGCGCCTTATTGAAAGACAAAGCCAATGTGCATCGCATTCTCACCAACGGCGCGGCGACCAAAGACGGCCTTGCCAAACTGAAAACATGGCTCGGCGAATCGAAGTGGGATGTGATTCATTTCAACTGGGGCCTGCACGACATTAAATTCGTGAAAGACCAGCAAAATGTGCCGCTCGCCGATTATGAAAAGAACCTGCGCGAACTGGTGGCGCAGCTCAAAGCTACCAATGCAAAACTGATCTGGTGCAGCACTACGCCGGTGCCCGACGCCAAGCAAAACCCGATGCGCAAAACTGCGGATGTCATTGAATACAACGCTGTCGCCAAGAAAATTATGGACGAAAACGGCGTGGCGATTGATGATCTTTACGCTTTTGCCCTGCCGCAAATTGAAAAAATTCAATTGAAAGCCAATGTGCATTACACGCCGAAGGGCTACGACGAATTGGCAAAGCAGGTCGCCCAAAGCATCGAAGCGACTTTGCCAGCGAAAAGACTGGCTAACAATTAGCCGCTATGCCTTCGGCAACGCGAAAAAATGAGAAAACGACGCAATTTTTAATAAAATTGCGTCGTCGGGTGCCCTTTGGGCAGGGCGAAATGAAATTTGCGGCTTTTAGCGGCTATTTCAGGGCTTATTCACCTCAATAATCACGCTTTCGATAGTGCCGCCGAATTTGTTGCCTTCGCCATACGAGCCAACCAAACCACCGCTGTCGTTGCCGACCTGCAAGCCGTCAACGGGCATAACCGCGAGCGGGCCGGGCGCTTTGGCTGTGGCGACGAGAGTGCCCTCCAGATTAATCGTCATGGTGCCGTCAGCGGCCAATTTCGCCACAGCGTTATGCGCGCCGGTTGCGGTTTGCGACGTGGCGACTTTGAACAATTCGTTGTTCCGGCGCAAGGCAAAAACTAATTTGCCACCTTCAAAATAGAGGCTGTAGCCCTGCGCCACGCCGCCTTGTGCGACGATGACGCCATCGCCTTGTTTTGCGTCGAATTTCGTGGTGATGGTAAAACTGCGCCCGCTCACGGCAGGTGCTTGCAAACGCTCCAACGCATCGCCGTTTTTCAATTCAAAGCGCGTTTTATCGCTGAACTTATCCTGATTTTTGCCGCCTTTTTTCGCGGATTTGTTGTCTTGGCGCCAGCCGCCGAGCGGCAAAACTTGCGAACGCGCCGCCCACGCTTCCCATTGCGCGGTCATGGCTTTGACACGCTCAGGCTGCGCTGCGGCCAAGTCTTTTTGCTCGGTGCGATCCACTTTTAAATCGTAAAGCCGCCACGGTTGCTTTGCGAGGGCGACGAGTTTCCAAGTGCCATCGCGCACGGCGCGGTTTTCTTCGTGTTCCCAAAAAATCGGCTGCGCGCGATTGATATTTTGTCCCGCAAACGCCGGGCGCAAACTGACGCCTTGCAATGGCGTAATCGGTTTGCCTTTAAATTCTTGCGGATAAGTCGCGCCCGTCACATCAACGCAAGTTGCCATGATGTCAATGACGTGTCCCGGCTGCGTTTCGAGTTTGCCCTTGCGCGATTTGGCGATGCCTTGGGGCCAATGAGCAATCAGCGGCGTGGCGATGCCGCCTTCATCGGTGTAATGCTTGTAACGCACAAAAGGCGTGTTATTCAAAGTCGCCCAGCATTGGCCGACATAAACATCGGACAGCGCATCGCCGGGATGGTCACCTTCCAATTTGCCACGCACACCGCTTTCGGCGTTGCCACCATTGTCGCTCATGAACAAAATTAAAGTGTTGTCGAGTTCGCCGCGCTGTTTGAGGCCATTTACCAAGTCGCCGATGGCTTTGTCCATGTGTTCAACGACGGCAGCGTAAATCGCCATGATGTTGTCGTAGCGCTCTTGCTGTTGTGGAGTGAGCGAATCCCACGCGGGCACTTCGGGCAGGCGCGGTGAAAGCGGCCAACGCTTATCAATCAGGCCCATTTTGATTTGACGCTGATAACGTGCCGCGCGCAATTTGTCCCAGCCCGCTTTGAATTTGCCGCGCCAGCGCGCGATGTCAGCTTCGGGTGCCTGCAATGGAAAATGCGGCGCGTTGTGCGCCAAATAAAGGAAGAAAGGCTGCTTTTTGGCACGGGCCTCGTCTATAAATTGCAGACCATATTGTGTCCACAAATCCGTCGAATACCACTCTTTAGGCAGAGGCGCATCAGCGGAATTTAAATCTTTGCCATTGAGAAATACTTTGGCGCGCGGCGAATCGGGAAAGTAAAAACCACCAGCGGCGGCATTAAGCGTGCGGTCAAAACCGCGTTCCCACGGCACTGTGCCCAGATTCTGCCCGACGTGCCATTTGCCGGTCATGGCCGTGAAATAACCGGCGCTTTTCAGGACTTCGCCCATCGTCACGCATTTGTCGTTGAGATGGCCGCTATAACCGGGCCAGCCGTGATCTTCCGTCATGTGTCCAACGCCCGCTTGGTGCGAATATAAGCCCGTCAAAAGCGCCGCGCGCGTCGGGCAACAACGCGCTGTGTTGTAGAAATTCGTGAAACGCACGCCGTTTTTCGCTAAATTGTCCAAATTCGGCGTGGAAATTTCGCCACCGAAGCAGCCAAGATCAGAAAAGCCCATATCGTCCACCAAAATGACGACGATATTCGGCTTTTGCGCCGCGCGACCACAGAAACTCAGCAAGCACAGCGCCAGAACAGCCATCAACAAAGTGCTGCGCTTTAAAACTTGAAGCAAAGCCACAAATTCTCCTCGAAAAATGATTTGCACAAAGTATAGAAAGGCCCAAGGCTTTCCTGTCGCTGAATAAGCCGAACGTAACGTAAATTCTTTGTCAGGATTAATCAGGCTTTGTTTTTGCATTCTTTAATCGCCGCGATAAAAACGTTGTCAGCCATATTTTTGGAATAGACAGCGTTTTTCGCACTGCCAAAGGAAACTAATTATGCACCGCACAAAGTTTGCCGCCCTCATCGTAGGCGCGGCTCTGACCTCTCAGGCTGCCTTTGCAGCCCCTATGTCCAAAAACATGGACTGGAAATCCAAGCTTGACCCGCAGATGAAAGCTGTTTTAGACGCATGGATGACAGCGAAACCCAAACCCATCGAAAAATTGAGTCCCACTGCTGCGCGAAAGCAGCCCTTGCCCGGCGTTGGTGTTGTAAAAGTGCTGCAAATGCAAGGCAAAAGCACAGCGCCCGAAGCGGTTGGCAGTGTGGAAATGAAATCCATTCCCGGCCCCAAAGGTGCGATTCCCGTTCGCGTTTATAAACCGACCAAGGCGCCTGACGGCCCTTTACCCGTATTGGTGTATATTCACGGCGGCGGTTGGGTTATTGCCTCAATACAGGCTTACGATTCATCGGCCCGCGCTTTGTGCAACGCGGCGAAATGTATGGTCATTTCTGTGGGTTATCATTACGCGCCCGAAAATAAATTTCCCAGCGCTCATGAAGAAAGCTACGCGGCGACGCAGTGGGTCATGAAAAATATCAGCGGCTGGGGCGGCGATCCGAAAAAAGTTGCCATTGGCGGCGAAAGCGCTGGCGGGAATATGGCTACCGCAGTTTGTCTGATGGCGCGTGATCGCGGTGGCATGATGCCGATTCACCAGATGCTGGTCTATCCCGTTGCACAAATTGGCATGACAACGCCTTCTTATAGAGAGAACAGGAATGCCAAGCCGCTAAATGTGCCGATGTTGAAATGGTTCGGTAAATACGAATTGAAAAACATGGCGCAAGGCAAAAATAAATACATGACGGTATTGAAGGCGAACCTCAAAGGCTTGCCGCCCGCCACTATTATTTTGGCCGAAATTGACCCGCTCCGCTCTGAAGGCGAAATGTATGCCACCCAATTGAAAAAGGCCGGTGTGCCTGTCACGTTGATGCTTTATAAAGGCGTCACACATGAATTCTTCGGCATGGGCGCCGTGGTGGATAAAGCCAAAAACGCCGTCAACTTTGCTGCGGCCCAATTGACAGAGGCTTTTTCAAAATAAAGAGCCTCCACAGCAAAAATAATCACACAAAACCACAAAAAGCGCGAAGAGAAATTCTCTTCGCGCTTTTTTATTCAGTAGCAAAAGTTACGCAGCCAAAGTGGATTTGGCGACATCGGCAAATTGCTTGAAAGCGGTTTCGTCGTGAATCGCAATTTCACTGAGCATTTTGCGGTCAACTTGCACACCGGCTTTATTGAGGCCGTTAATCAGTTGCGAATACGAAATGCCGTTGATGCGCGCGGCAGCGTTGATGCGCACGATCCATAAACTGCGCATATCGCGCTTACGATTGCGGCGGTCACGATACGCATACTGACCGGCGTGCATCACCGCTTCGTTCGCGGTGCGAAACCAGCGATGCTTGGCGCCGTAATAGCCTTTGGCTAAATCCCGAATTTTCTTGTGCTTGGCCGAAGCCGTCACTCCCCGTTTTACGCGGGCCATAATTTACTCCCTTTGGTCGTGGTGGTTTAGGTTGTTGGGTGGTTAGATTGTTGAGAGTTCTTGCGAATAATTAACTACCCAACCACCTAACTACCTCACAACCCCAATAACTGCTTCATGTTTTGCTCGTCGCCCTTGGCGATTGTCATCGAGCCATTGTTGTTGCGCATCTGCGTGCGGCTGCTGCGCTTGGCTTGCAAGTGGGTCAGGCCCACTTTGCGACGGCGCAGTTTACCACTGCCCGTTACGGTTACGCGCTTGGCGGTGGCCTTGTGCGTTTTCATTTTTCCCATGATTCATTCACTCCAGAAAGTCAATTCCAAAATTCAACAAATTGAGAACTCAATTTGAAATTTATTCATTCGAGGCCGCGTTGCTGGGTTCGCTGCTCACTTCGTCGTCAACATCGGCTTCTTCGTCAACATCGGCCTCTTCGTCAACATCGGCTTCTTCATCAATGTCGACTTCGTCGTCATCGCCGGCTTCTTCGGCTTCTTTAGCCAAACGGGCCTGCATTGCTTCAAACTCTTCGTCAATCTCGTCGAGTGCCTCGTCCTCCGGCTCGCCGTCATAAGGTTTGAGTTTGCCGTCATCTTTAACCAACTTGGGCAGCGGTTTGACGCCCGGTTTCGGCGACAGATTCATCGTCATGTCTCGGCCTTGTTTGATGATGCTGCCATCAATGGTGGCAATTTCGGCTAAGGCAGCGGCAACGGTTTCCAATTGCTTGCGCCCGATTTCGGGATAAGCGTTTTCGCGGCCTTTGAATTGGCAAACCACGCGCACTTTGTGGCCGTGACGCAAAAACTTTTCGCTATGACGAATCACAACATCGCGGTCATGCTGACTGGTTGCCGGATGCAAGCGCACCGATTTCATTTCGTTGGCGGCGCTTTTCTTTTGCGCCGTCTTTTCGCGCTTGCTTTTTTCGTATTTGAATTTGCCGTAGTCCATGATGCGGCAGACTGGCGGCTGTGCGTTCTCCGCGACTAAAATTAAATCGAATCCCCGGTCGCGCGCCAAATCTATGGCTTCGCGCGTTGGCAAAATACCAAGTTGCGCGTTCTGATCATCAATGACACGCACTTGCGGAAAACGAATCCGCTCGTTGATCATCGTCATGTCGCGCCGAAAATTGCGCTGCTGTGGCCGCGGGCCACGCGGACGTCTTGCGATACTTAATCACCTCTACGAAATGGGCGCCGGCCTTGAAATTTCCCTTCCAAAAGCCTCAAAAGGGCCTTCAAAATGGTATCCGGTCACCAAACCTATACAATTATGCCTGAATCGGCAAAAAATTACAAAGATGCTGGAAGTTTGAAACAGAAAAGGCAAGCCAAGAATGGTGCAACGGGCGGTCTGTCTGCGAAAACTTTAATGATTCGCTTTGGCATTTCGAAATCAATTGCTAAAAAAGATTTCTTGCCAAGATAGTGCCTTGTGGAGCTGATTGTTGGTTCACTTGCGCTTGTAATCTTCGAGCGTTTGACCCTCACACGCCGTTGGATGAACGCATTTCAAATATCGCCATTCGTTCAGGCTTTGGTCATCCAATAATACATTTGGCTTGGGCAAGAAGCCACTGAAGCAATGTGCAATGCCAAACTCTTCCGCGCTTTGTTCGGCGTATTCTGCTCCACCTGAACTCCAGCAATCAAAGAATCGCGCCTTGTTCTTTCAGCTCCCGAATGTGCTGAATCATGGTTGGCATTGGCATACGCTTTGTCCCGGCACTCCGCACAAATGTGTCATCAACATCTACATAAATATAGAATGGTCTTTCGACATTTGTTTCCATTTTTAACATTTGGAATTGGTAAAGGGCGCTCAGTTGAGCGGCTCTGTCCCTCTCTTTGCAGACAGATCAAGCACGGTAGAGCTTCCGTATTGCCCGGTGTCAGCCGCATCAAGTATATCTATGTTCGTTCTGCCATTCCGAAGTTGGCTTCCCGAAACGCCGCTTGCAAGCCGCCCAACTCCTATTTTAACCGCAGTTTTGTAGTGCCAATTGGGGTAATGAACGGCAAAAGCCGCCGAGGGAAAAACCTATAGACAACTTTGTCGTTACTTTACGCGCTAACAAGCGCACACGTTGGGGCGTGTGATTCACACCAATATTTTTGCCGAAAAAGCAGGCACTTCGACTTCCAAAAGTGCTTTACGACAGGTTAAAAGAGGCTTTGAACGCCCGGCGCCGTCATTTTTCGCTTTCGGACTATAACCCGAAGGGCAAACCGGAATCAGTTAGAGTTGTGGGCTATAGCCCGCAGACCAAAACAGAAAGTTTTCAGCCTTCGGGCTATAGCCCGCAGACCAAACCGAAATCGGTTGGAGGCTATACCTATAGGGGAGAGCGCCAAAAGTAGGGGCTTTCTGCCATTTTTTATCGTTTTTCTATCCCGCGACGAGCGATTTCGCCTTTTACGAGCGCAATTTCGCCTTTTACGACGACAATAATGCGCTCTACGCGTGCGGCAGCGAACTTTAGGGTCTAAAGAAAGCAAAAAGTCACTTGAGAAGTTTTCTCAAGTGACTTTTTTAGTGGAGGCGAGGAGAATTGAACTCCTGTCCACCGAGTGAAGGACAATGGTTTCTACAGGCTTAGTCGCGTATTAATTTAAGGGCGCGTCTCCGACACGACGACGAAATACGAGCACCGAGTTCGCATTTTGCTTCCGTCTTGCGACTTTGCAGTCTTGGGACTTCGGCTGCCAGTAAATCGAAAGGGGCGAGCTAACCCAGCGATTTACTATCCGTCTAAGTGATGCTTTTTAATGTCCGACGGACAAAACTTTAAAAAGCATAGCGGCGATTAAGCAGCTAAAGCCAGCGGTTGCTGGTAAGTGTTGGCAATTAAGTTTTTTACCCCGTTTAACGAGTCTGAGTAACTCGGCCTGCCACCGTTGCGTTCAGTCCCAATGTCGAAACCTGGCGCCCCCGTTAAGCATTTTACCAACGCGAATTCTCTGCGTTAGTTCCTCTATTTTACTACGTCCAACCCAATAGTCAAATTCACTAAACTATCGCTCCATGAACATCTCTATTTCGCCCGAACGCGCTGACGGCGTGGATGCGATGCAACTTATCGCGGAATTGGATGCCCTTCTCACATCGCATTATGCCATCGAAAGCTGTCACGGCTACAGCGTCGAGAAATTGATTCAGCAGGGCGTGGCTTTTTTCGTGGTGCGCGTGGACGGAGTGCCCGCCGGTTGCGGTGGGATTCAATTATTCGGCAAAGAATATGGCGAGTTGAAACGCATTTATGTGCGCCCCGAATTTCGCGAACGGGGCTTGGCGAAACGCTTAATCGAACGCCTTTCGGCTTACGCTTTGGCGCATGGCGTGACGCTTTTACGTCTTGAAACGGGCGTTTATCAAACCGCTTCCATCGCGCTTTACGAGAAGTTGGGCTTCAAACGCATTTCGCCATTTGGCGATTACACCGATGACCCGGTGAGTTTGTGCTACGAAAAATCGCTGGTGACAGAATAACACACCTTCAGGCTTTGACTTCGCGCCAGCCGTAATTTTTCTGATAATACGCTTGGTAATCGGCGCCTTCTTTGATCGGACGCCACCAGTTCTCGTGTTTGCGATACCATGCCAGCGTGATGCGAAAGGCGTCGTCAAAAGTCATTTGAGGATACCAACCCAGAGCGCGGATTTTTTCGCAACTGACCGAATAACGACGATCATGGCCGGGACGGTCTTCGACGTGTTGAATCAGCGATTTGTCTTTGTGCAGCAATTCCAAAATCAAATGCGTAATCTCACGATTGGTATGCTCATTACCGCCGCCGATGTTGTAGGCCTCGCCCGCTTTGCCGTGTTCGGCGCACAGCAATATGCCGCGACAATGGTCATCGGCAAAGATGAAATCGCGCTTTTGCATTCCGTCGCCGTAAAGCGGCAAAGGCTTGTCATCAATGGCGTTGGTGATGAAAAGTGGAATGAGTTTTTCGGGAAATTGATACGGCCCGAAATTATTCGAACCGCGCGTGATGACAACCGGCACGCCATGCGAGACAAAATACGAACGCGCGATAAGTTCGCCGCCCGCTTTGGACGCGGCGTAAGGCGAACGCGGCAAAAGATTATCATCTTCGCGGCTGTGTCCGTGCCGCACATCGCCGTAAACCTCGTCGGTGGAAACGTGCAGAAACTTTTCGATGCCGCGTTTTTTGGCTTCTTCAAGCAAAACATACACGCCGTAAGTGTTGGTTTGAATAAACGAACCAGCGTGCGCCGCGCCTTCAAGGAGCGAACGGTCCACATGAGTTTCCGCCGCGAAATTAAAGACCAACTGGCAGCCATCCATCGCCTTGGCGACGATATTTGGGTCACAAATATCGCCTTGGAAAAATTCGATGTCGGCGTCAATGTCTTCGAGATTCTCGGCGCGTCCGGCGTAGGTCAGTTTGTCCAGCACCACAATCTGCCAATCCGGGCGTTCGCGGGCAATGAGTCGCACAAAATTGCTGCCGATAAATCCGGCGCCGCCGGTGACGAGAATTTGTTTCATGATAGGCTTTAGGTTTTTGGTTTTTGGTTTTTGGTGAGCAAAGCGACGGCTTCGCGCACGTTGTTATCGGTTTGGGAAAGCGCGTTTTCGGCAGATTGCGAATCCGCATCGGCCATCATCATCACCAAACGCCGCGCGCGGTCTTCGAGTTTGCCGCATAAAGCGCGCATATCGGCCATCAGATTGCCTTCGACGCGGCCCAAACGCAGCATAACGCCCGTCGAAATCATGTTCAGCACCAGTTTTTGTGCGGTGCCCGATTTCAAGCGCGTCGAGCCGGTGATAACTTCCGGGCCGACGGCGGGCGCCATTAAAACATCGCACAAACTCGCCATCGCCGCTTGCGGATTGGTGGTCACACCTGCGGTGAAAACGCCGTTGTCGCGCGCGAATTGCAAGGCGCCCATCACATACGGCGTGCGGCCCGATGCCGTGATGCCGACCACGGAATCATCGGCAGCTAAACCGGCTTCTTGCAAGACTTTGGCGCCGTTTTCGACGACATCTTCGGCACCTTCTTGCGAGCGAAACATTGCTTCGCGCCCGCCTGCGATGAAACCTTGCACCCATTCGGGGCGGCGTGCCGAAAGTCGGCGGGCATTCGCTGGCATCCACGACGCCCAAACGCCCGGACGTGCCCGCGCCAACATAAAACAAGCGTCCGCCACGTTTCATGCGCTCGGCGACGGCGTCCACCACTTGCGCCACTTCGTCCAAAACCAGAGAAACGGCAATTGCCACCTTTTGGTCTTCGGAGTTGATGAGTTCCAGCGCCTCGCGCGTTGGCAAACGCGATAAATTTGCCGTGCGCGGATTGACGGCTTCGGTTGGGAGATGTGATAAATCGGACATAAAATCAGAAATTACGATGCTGCACTGGCTCTGGTGACTGTCACCAGAAGCCTTGCAGCATGTGTGAGGCTTCTGGTGGCGCCCACCAGAAGGCTTGCAGCACGTGTGAAGCTTCTGGTGGGCGTCACCAGAGGCTCTGAAGCACATTTAACGGCTCAAAACGGGCAAAATTGGGCATTCTCATGATTTTTAGCTCCAGCCATGCTCCAACATTTGCCTCAAATAGCTGGCGTATTCGGTTTTTCCGAGCCGCTCAATTTGTTTTTCCACGCCGGCGGCGTCAATGTAACCCATTTGGAAAGCAATTTCTTCGAGACAGGCGACTTTTAAACCCTGACGTTTTTCGATGGTTTGAATGAAATTTCCGGCTTCGAGCAGCGATTCATGCGTGCCGGTATCAAGCCACGCCGCGCCGCGTCCGAGTTTTTCCACCTCAAGCTGCTGCTTTTCCAAGTAAACGCGATTGACATCGGTAATTTCCAACTCGCCGCGACGCGACGGCTTAATTTGCGCCGCAATGTCGGTAATTTGCGCATCGTAGAAATACAAGCCGACGACCGCATAATTCGACTGTGGCTCTGCCGGTTTTTCTTCGATGGAAGAAACGTTTCCGACCTCATCGAAGCCCAAAACGCCGTAGCGCTGCGGGTCGCGCACCCAATAACCGAAAACGCGGGCGCCCTTTTGCAATTGCGCGGCGTTTTGCAGCTTGGCGCTGAGGCCCTGACCGTAAAAAATATTATCGCCCAAAACCAAACACGCCGGGCCACCGTTGATAAATTCTTTGCCGATAATAAAGGCTTGCGCCAAACCTTCGGGGCGCGGTTGCGGCGCGAATTGGATATTTAAGCCAAACTGACTTCCATCGCCCAACAAGCGCTCGAACAAGGGCAAATCATGCGGCGTGGAAATCAAAAGCACATCGCGAATTCCCGCCAGCATCAAAACCGATAGTGGATAATAAATCAGCGGCTTGTCATAAACGGGAAGCAGTTGTTTAGAAACCGCCTGCGTTAGAGGATACAAGCGCGTGCCGCTACCGCCCGCTAAAATGATACCTTTCATTGTTGCCTTTCAGGATTGTCTATGTCGGAAAGTCTTTTGCTCTGTAAAGTCTTTTGCTCGGTGTAGTGTTGCCCTCAACTTGCAGCACCGCAATAAACTTTTCGTCAAGGAAACACTTTCAAAGAGGATAGATCACTTATGCCCAAGAATTCTATGCGAACCAACGCAAATCGCGCGGATGACAAGGCCGGTATGGTGATTATGTTCGCCGCCATCGTGCTGATTGGCATCGCTGCCTTGCTTCTGGTGAATGGTAACCGCACCGAAGTCGCGGAGGCTCCCACCACAGTCAACGTGCCCGTTAAGGCGTCCGTGCCACCAGTTCAACCGTCTAACGGGCAAAATACGGCGCCTGCCGCCAACGCGGGCAGCGGCAGCACTTTGCCATCCCAGAGCGAAACCGACACCGGAAGCTAAACACTCTCTACCCTCTTCTACCTTCCTCCTTTAAAAGCGGTTGCAACTTGCGCGCACCACTTGGCATGGATTCTGCTTTACCAGTTTCAATCGTCTGATTCCAAAACTTGGCATCAATTCTGCAAAAGCACTGGACAGACGTTAATTTCATGGAGGAAAGAAAAATGGCTGTAGATTCTGAAGCTCGTTCCAGTGGCAATTCTGCCATCATCATTGCCTTGGTCGCATTAGTTCTGATTGTGGGAGGCGCCTTTGCCTTCTTCAATAGCAATCGCACCACGGAAGTCGTCGGTGTGCCAACCAGCGGTAGCACCACCGTAGTCAACAACCCGGCACCGGCTCCTGCGCCCGATGTGCATATTGATGTTCCGGCTTCGCCCCCCGTTGTCGTTAGTGGCGGTGCGCCCAGTTCGTCCACCACGACCACCAAGACCGAAACCAAGACAAGTGACAGCAATTAACATTGCCCCAGTGCGGTATTGAGCCGCGCCCCAAGGAGAAATCACAATGGCTTACGATCCCGAAGCCCGTTCACAAAGCAATTCAGCCATGATTATTGGCGTTGTGGCCTTAATTCTTATCGTAGGAGGCGCGCTGGCCTATCTTTCGTCCAGCAAGACAACGCCCGATACGGTTGCCATCACCCCGGCGCCCGCTGACAGAACTGTGGTTGTCAATCAACCCGCACCAAATCCAGCAGCGCCCGTGGTAATCGAAAAAACCTCGCCTGTGATCGTGACGCCCCCGGTGACAAAAACGATAGAATCGCACACTACCGTCACTCGTGACCGCGCTGTGGCACCTCCGGCTGCCTCACCGAATACGAAAACCGAAACCAACGTCACGGTGAATATGCCAAAGGCCGATTCGCCCACCGAACCGAACAAGACGACTTTGCAAGCCCAATCGGGCACCAACGCCAGCGAACCAGAACCCACCGTGGTGAAACCGTAAGACCTTCGCAAAACAAAAAGCCGCACCAATAAACATTGGTGTGGCTTTTTGTTTCTACGGAGAGAGAGGGATTCGAACCCCCGGAGACTTGCGCCTCAACGGTTTTCAAGACCGTCGCATTCGACCGCTCTGCCATCTCTCCTTGAACTTTTGAATTCTCAATTTTTAATTTTACATTTAAAAGTCAATTTTCTCAACGTCCGCCTGTGGAACCAAAACCACCTTCGCCGCGCGCCGTTTCATCTAATTCGCCCACTATTTTGATAATGGGTCGCTCCACTTTCGCGATGACCATTTGCGCGATGCGATCCCCTTTTGCGACTTTAAAAGGTTCGCGGCCCAGATTCGTCAGAATCACACGAACTTCGCCGCGAAAATCGTGATCAATTGTGCCCGGCGAATTCATCAAAGTGATGCTATGTTTAATCGCCAGCCCTGAACGCGGCCTAAGTTGCGCTTCGTAGCCCTCACTGAGCGACATCGAAAATCCAGTCGCTACCAAACGAGTTTCGGCGGGAGCAAGCACAGCGTCTTCGGCGGAACAAACATCCATGCCTGCTGCACCCGCCGTTTGATACTCTGGCAGTTTGATGTCTGCGTAACCGGGTTCAATCTTGAAACATAAAACAGGTTTAGCTTCCATAAATTTCAAAGCTACTCGTCATCTTCCACGAATTTCTTTTCGATGCGACGCCGGCGGCGGGCGCGGCGCGCTTCCTGTTCGATGCCTTCTGTAGCCGCCGGGTGGTCTTCCAAGGCGATTTTCAAGGCATTTTTCTCTTCGCCGGAAAGCGGCTGTTGGGTTTTGCCGCCCAACACGGCCTTTCCAAAACAACGGCTTTCCTGACGCCCGAAAAGCGCCGTGATAATGGCGCCATTCAAGTCGCCATCAAGCATCGTGAGAGAAAACGATTGCTGCCCTGAGACATCATGGAACGCATCAAAGCGCACCATGCCAATGTGCTGCAAGCAACCTTGTGTTTTGTCGGTCAATTGCGCGAGGCGCACTTCGATGGCATCGCAACGCTGTTCAGCGCGGCGGCCTTCGACAATAGTGTTTTGCAACAAGGCTTCAAGGTCTTCGCCCGTCGCGCCAGTCATTAGGTGCCGCAATTGCTTCGACAAACTTTGCACACGCGTATTAAGCGACCAAAGCGTGAAAAGCTGAAACAAAACCAGCGCCGCCAAAGCAAGCACGATTTCACTCAGATGGCTGCGCAGAAACTCCATTGGATGCGAAAAACCGACGGCGAACGATTAAATTAATTAAAAACGACGGCGCCCTTTGCCGCTCGAAGAAGGTCGCGGCGGAGTGCCTGCCGCCGATGCTCCGCTCGCAGGCGTTTCCGGCTTCACTACCGCTGTCGAGGCGGCATTAGAGGCCGAAGCGCCCGCCAATTTGGGGGCTGTTTCACGCGCCGGACGAGGCGCAGGTTTGGCCGCGCCTTTCTTGGACAAGTCCAAATTGTGCCACGCCACCAACACCATCGAAGCATTGAAAATCGAAGAATACAAGCCCGACGCGATGCCAATCAGCATAGCCAAGACGAAGTTATAAATGCTGTGCCCACCAAACATCAGCATGACGAACAGCATAATTAACACCGTCAAACCAGTGTTAATGGAGCGGCTCATGGTTTCGAGCAGTGAATCGTTCACAACGGTGTTGAATTCTTCGCGGCGGCGCAAGCGCAAATTTTCGCGGATACGGTCAAAAATAACCACGCTGTCGTTGATGGAATAACCCACAACTGTCAAAAGTGCCGCGATAAATGTGCCGTCTATTTCAACGCTTGGCCAAAAATGACCGATGAGCGCGAATAAGCCAATCAAAACGAAAACGTCATGCACCAGAGCGATAATGCCCGCGACGGCGTAGCGCAAGCCGCCACCGGCGAAGTTATAACGCAGATAAATCCAGCACGCGATGAGCAACACGCCCAAAACCACGCCATTGATGGCGTTGCGTCGCAATTCTTCGCCGACGACGGGGCCAACCAACTCGCGGCTGAGAGGCGTTAAATAAGACGCGTTTTCGGGCTTCTCTGCGGTTTTGGTAACCTCGACGATGGATTTTTTCACCACGCGCTCATGGGCACGCAGTTCGGCATCGGTGCGCGCCAGCGTTTGAATGATGAAAGTGTTGCCGCTTGCAATTTGCACCTTGACTTTTCCAAGGCCATTTTTCTTGACAGCCTCTTCCAATTGCGAAACCATCGCTACCGAATCGGTGCTTTGCGCCGCCGGAGCGATGCGATATTGCAACTGGCCGCCGCCCTCGAAATCAATGCCAAGGTTTAGGTCAAACACTCGCCACGACACGAGTCCAATGACAATTACCGCCAGCGACAAGCCAAACCAAAGCCGTATTTTGCCAACAAGATCAATATTTTTTGCGCGAAAGTCCATATAATCACTTCGTAAATTTTGAATTCTTAATTTTGAATGAAAGGTTTTAATTCAAAATTCAAAATTCAAAATTTAAAATTGTTGTTACTGTTTCTGCGACGCCATCGTTGCTTTGGTCGGCACGGAGGCGGCGAACAGGCCGCGATTTTTCTCGCCGGTGTTGACAATCGTCCACATAAACAAGCGCGTCACGCTGATGGCCGAGAACAAACTCAGCAAAACGCCAACTGCCAGAGTCAGCGCGAAGCCTTTGACCGGGCCGGTGCCCAAATAAAACAAAACTGAGGCCGCGATGAGCGTGGTGACGTGCGAGTCGAGAATTGCCGTCCATGCCCGCGAAAACGCAGCGCGCAGAGCAGCGGCAAAGGTGGGCTGAATCGCCATTTCTTCTTTAAGGCGCTCAAACACCAAAATGTTGGTGTCCAGCGACATCGCCAGCGCCAGCAAAAAGCCCGCGATGCCCGGCAACGTCAGCGTCGCGCCCATTGTGATAAACGCGGCAAGGTTCAAAATACAATAAATAATCAACGCGCCGTTCGCCAGTAAACCGGGCAAGCGATAAAACGCGATCATAAAGACCATCACGGCCAAAATGCCAATCAAGCCCGCAAAAAGGCTTTGATTCAGCGAATCGGCGCCCAGTGTTGCCGAAACAGTGCGGTTTTCGACCACATCCAAGGGCGCAGGCAAAGCGCCCGAATTGAGCAGGTTCGCTAAATCTTGCGCTTCTTTGAGATCGGCGAAACCGCCCGAAATCTGTCCGCTGCCACCGGTAATCGCCGAGCGAATCGCCGGCGCGGAAATGCAGCGTTCATCCAAGAAAATCGGCATATAACGCCCGACATTTTGCGCGGTCAACACACCAAAACGCTGCGCGGCTTTGGATTGCAAATCGAAGAAAATCGCGGGCGTGCGGTCACGCTCATAGCCGGCAGAGGTGGTCGGCTTGAGATCGTCGCCTTTGATAATCGGCGTTGAATAGGGACGGTCATCGCGCGCCACTTCACTGGCTTTGATTTGGTTGCCCTTGTCGTCAAAAAACAAGGTGTTGTTGGGATCGTTGGGGTCTTGGTCGTGCGTAACGTTTTGCGCCAAGAGGCGAATTTGCAATTGCGCGGTGCGTCCGACTTGCTCAACTGCTTTTTGCGGGTCATTCACGCCGGGCAGTTGCACAATGATGCGATCTGGCGGCTGCGCTTGAATGACCGGCTCGCTCACGCCCAATTTATCGACGCGGGCACGCACAATTTCCACAGTTTGTGCCAGAATGCTGGTTTGCGAAGTTTGGCTGCTGCCATCTTTCTTATCGCCGCGCGGGTCGAAGAATTGCGGGTCGCCGGAAGGCGCGAATTTAAAACTGCCCACGCTTTTGATCGCGTCATCAATGGCTTTCTTTTGCTGGCTGAATTCGCTGCGGTCTTTGGCCTGCGTGCGCACTTCGATGATGTTATCCGAACCGGGCCGGATAACGACATCGGCGCGCTTCAAATCGGTGCTTTCAACCTTCGCCAGTGCATCACGAATGTCGGTGACCAGCTTATCGCGGTCTTCAACACGGTTAGGCAATGGCTTTTCCGCTTCGTAAGCATATAAAGCGCGCCGAATCTGCAAAACCAGATTCACGCCACCTTGCAAGTCGAGGCCGAGTTTAATGGCCGGAACCGGGCCTTTTGCGCCCTGATGCACCGGAAATATGGCATAGCGCCCGATAGTAAAGAGCGGTTTCACCGGAAATCCGTCGAATCCTTTCTCGGTTTGCTGTCCCATCGTCACGCCTTTGAAGGGCTTACCTAACGCTTGGACAACGCGCTGCGCGCGGTCACGGGCTTCCTCGCGCGTGGTGGCGAAGTCTTGAATTGTCGCGCTTTTGGTGTCATCAGACGCAACAGCCAAAGCGCCGGGCAAACGCTCGGTCTTGAATTGCTCGTTGAGCGCCTTGTCGGCGGCGTCTACAGGCTTGGTTTTCTTGTCCACCAAGTCAGAAAAGGGTTTGGGAGCAGTGAGGTAAACAGTGTAGGCTTGTTCCTTGGGCGTGGAGCCGACCGGGAAGAAAATCACCAGCAGGCTGACAGCGACCAACAAAAACAATCCTAAATATTGAACAGGCCGGCTACGAAACATGGATGAATTGAAAAATTACCTTTCATGAGGCGTCCTTCCGCAAACCTTCCCGAAAAGAGCGCTATTAAAACATACCATTATGGTTCAAGACGGTCAACGCGCAGGAAATGCGTGGTAGAACGCCCTCAACCCGCCTGCATCAAACAAAAGTAGCCCGCCACGCACAATGCCAAAACCGCGCCGCCTAATAAATAAACGCGCGACGACGCTTCGCGCAAAGCCCACATATACGGCACGAAAACGATTTTATGACCGCGCGAACCAACGCAATCCCAAAATAAATGACTGCCCACGCCCACGCAAATCCCCGTCGCCACACTGGTAAACGGCGCGTGCAGTAACAAAGGAAACTTCTGCGCCAAACCGAAAAGAATCAGCGGGAAAAGCGCCGAATGACTCAGCCAATGCCGATGCGAGGCCGGGCCAAGCAATAAAACATCCCAATCGGGCAAGGGATAATGCAGAAATTTCAGCGGCCCTTTCTTCGCCCATTTGTCGGGCACAAAAAACAGCGCGCACGAAAATAAAATTAACGGAAGCAGATATTCTGGGCGTCGCAGCCAAAAATCCAATTCGCGGCCCGCCAATAGTCCCAACGTAGCCGAAAACGCCATCGCCGCCGCAAAATGCCACAATCCGGCTGTGAAATAGGTCATTTCTGCCCCCTTGCGCGTGAAAATAGGCTCAACGACACGAATTTCAAGTATTACCCACGCCAAAGGTAGCTCTGCCAACGCTAATGGTAGCTCTGCCAACGCCAATGGTAATTCCGCCAACGGCGTTGGTAGCTCTACCTACGGAAAAGGTAAGACTACCAACGCCAAAGGTAGGACTACCAACGACAATGGTGGCGCTACCTTTTCCGTAGGTAGCGCCACCATTCTTGTTTGCAGTAGCCAAAAAGCGGCTTTTAGTGCCGTTTTTTGGAATAACGATGCGATTTGCGACTCTTGCTCTTGGTGCGATAACTGCCGTGGCGCGAAGACAAAGCCATGCCGCCCCCGCCGCTACCGCGCGAAATGACTTCATACGTCACCGGGCCAACCCCGCGCCCCAAACCGCCATAAAGCGCGCTAAAGGCACCAGTTGACAAATCGAGAATCCGATTGCCGTTAAACGGCCCCCAATCGTTGACGGTAACGACTATCGAGCGTCCCGTTTGCGGATTTGTCACCTTCAAAACCGAACCGCGCGGCTCATAACGCGCCGCAGTCACCATGTCGCTGCGGTGTTCGTTATACGCCGCTTGTCCGCTGCGTGCGTGGGCCACCGAACCAATAGTCAAGGTCACACCAAGCATCATTTTCCAACTTTTGTTGAATCGCAAATGAATCTCCTTTCGCGCCGCAGATACCAAAATCGGGCGCGCTCACTGCTCAACATCTCTTAAACTTTAGCAATTCCCATCGCATAGCTCAAGGAATCATAAATGGCGACAGCAATTATTTTTGGCGAATTATTGGTGGATATGGTCAGTCCGCCCGGCGCTTCTTTGGGCGAGGCGACGACCATTTTGAAGGCTCCGGGCGGCGCTCCGGCCAACGTCGCCGTCGGTTTGCAAAAACTCGGCGTGGAAACCGCGTTTATCGGCATGGTCGGCGACGACCCTTTTGGCACCCAACTACGCGACGTTGTGAAAATGGAAGGCGTAGATGTTTCGCATCTGCTTTCGCATTCCACGGCGCGCACCACAATCGCGTTTGTCGCCACGCGGCACGATGGCAAAAAAGATATTTGCTTTTATCGAAACCCTGGCGCCGATGCCCAATTGCGGCCCGAAGACATCAATCCTGCGGTGTTCGACGGCGCGCGCTTGTTTCATTGCGGCAGCGTGTCACTTTCGCTGTCGCCATGCCGCGAAGCGCAATTCCACGCCGCGCAAACGGCACGCGAACGCGGTTTATTGATTTCCTACGACCCTAATTGGCGCCCGTCGCTGTGGCAAAACCACGACGAAGCGCGCGAAATACTCTGGCAAATGGTGCCGCTGTCGGACATCGTTAAAGTCGCCGACGAGGAATGGGAATTTTTCACCGGCACGCCCGATTTAGCCGCAGGCGCCGCCAAAATCCGCGCGCAAGGCCCCAAACTCGTTGTCGTCACGCTCGGCGCGGATGGCGCATATTTCAACTGCGCAGGCGCCAACGGCGAAGTCGCAGGCTTTGCCGCGCGCGCCATTGACACTCTTGGCGCCGGTGATGCCTTCGTCGCCGGCCTTCTCAGCCGCCTGTTGCAGCATAAAACACTGAACGAAGCCCTCAACGAGGCCACTTTGCGCGATATTTTGCGTTTCGCCAACGCCTGCGGTGCCATCGCCACGCAAACGCCCGGCGCCATTCCCGCCTTGCTCAAAGAGAAAGGGGTTGAAGAGTTTTTGAATACAAAGGCAGAGGACACGCTGTAGCATATCCCGCCCAGCATTTTCGTGAAATTACCCGACAAAACGAAACGGCTGCGCAAAATGCGCAGCCGTTAAGTCAACACGCGGTTCATCCCGCCATCGTGTTCAAGGGAAAATTGCCTGTCAAAACCAGCACTCGTTGGCTTGAAGGCTATAAATTGACGCGTTCACCGACCGTTGGGAGCAAGACCAGCCATATTACGCAAGCGGTCTATCGCTGCGGAGGCTTCGCTTTTGGTCAATTGTTCGACGCGTTTGCCCAGCATTTTTTGCAACTCACTGTCCGTGTCCTGACTGAAGACGCGTCGTGCATAGCCGAGTATGGCGTTTTGCTGGGCCTCCGTCAAGGCGTTAGCCCCGCCGCCACCTGCAAACGCAGGGTTCGCTTCGCTTTGCGCCCGCGCTTCACGCGCTGGAATAAAGCCGCCCCGCTCTTCGCGCACCTCGCGATTTGGCTCACGATTGGCATCGCGGCGTGGCGCGTTGCGGTCGTCCATGTCCATGTCTTCCAAATCCTGCGTAAACATCCCCGAAGCGCGCGTGGCGGACAATGTAGCGTCCACCAAAGCGCGTTTCTTGGACATTTTCAGGATTGTATTGGCAACATTCGCCGCGTCTTGATTTTTGTAGCGCCGCTCGCGCGAATTACAACAGCCGATGCCTTCGGCTTCGACTTGCCCGTTGCGCTTGTTAAGCAACGTTACTTTGACCTCGTAAGACACAAAGCCTTTGTCCCAATCTTCGACGCGGTTGATCACTTCGACAACCGGCGCGAGGCCAAAAATCGCGTTCAACTTTTCGGCGCCCGCTTTGAACAGTGTCGGCTTGCCATTCGTGCCCGGCACGATGCCATAATCCTCGCCTTCGACCATGTGACCGCGCACGAAGTCGGCTAACATCCGCACACGGCGGTTTGCCTCCTCCAAGCTCACAGCGAAATCGGGAAAAACGTCCACGGAAGGTGCCATATTCGATGCCTCTGCCATTGAAATCACTCCAGTTTCCACCACTCGATTTTCCGGTGCCACCACGCTGTTGCTGACGCTTGTCGTTCCGTTTTTCATCACGAACTCCTTTGCTCACTAAATTCAAAACATAGTGTAACAAAGCGACGAAATGTTTTCAACAAAATGAATGAAATCATTTTTTCCGACTATTTGGCGCCCATTTTTGGCCGCGCCGTAACGGGCGCGGGCCAGCGTGATCGTGGGCGGTGGTGTGCGCGGGGCGCGTCGTCATGGCGCCCACAGACGGCGCAGACGAAGCAGCGTTTCCTGTTCTGGCGTTGCGATCTTGCGCACGGCGTCCCTGCCCTTGTTCATTGCGTTGCGGCGCGGAACGGCGATGACGTGAGCCTTGTGAAGGCACTGAATGCGGCAAAGGTTGCGGCGAATCAGGCGAAAGCGGCAGTTCGGAGCGCAGCAGTTTTTCGATTTGACGCACATCGGCGGCCTGATCGGGCGCGGCCAACGAAATCGCGTGACCGCTTTTGCCGGCGCGACCTGTGCGTCCGATGCGGTGAATATAATCTTCGGCGCAATCGGGCAAATCATAGTTGAGGACGAGTTGAATATCCGACACGTCAATGCCGCGCGCGGCGATGTCCGTTGCCACCAAAACACGATAAGTGCCGTCTTTGAAGCCGTCCAACGCGGCGCGGCGCTGCGTTAAGGTGCGGTCGGCATGAATTTCCGCCGATTTATGGCCCAAGTTGCGAATATGACGCGCCACGCGGCGCGCACGCGACCTTGTGCGGGCAAAAACCAGAACAGTGCCGTGATATTTATACAAAAGGTCTTGCAAAATATCGTTTTTGCCTTCTTGCGAGACGACGAAAAGTTCTTGCGTCACTTGGTCGGCAGCGGTTCCGGCGCGGGCAACTTCGACGCGCACCGGTTCATACATATAATCTTGCGCGATTTGGGAGATGGCTTCGGGCATCGTCGCCGAAAAAAGCATGGTTTGGCGCTCATCGGGCACGCCGCGCAGAATTTGTTTAATCTGCGGCAAAAAGCCCATGTCGAGCATACGGTCGGCTTCGTCCAAGACGAGCGTATCAACGGCGCGCAAATCAACGAAGCGATTCTGCAAATGGTCAATCAGGCGGCCCGGCGTGGCAACGATGATGTCCGGGTCGGCGCGCAATTGCGTCTGCTGCGGCCTCATCGGGGCACCACCGATAAGAACAGCGGTGCGCAATTTGAAAGGGGCGCCGATTTTTTGCAGCGTTTCTTCAACTTGCAAGGCCAATTCGCGGGTCGGCAGCAAAATCAGGCCGCGTCCGCGATTTTTTACTGTTAAAAAGCGTTGCAGCATCGGAATACCAAACGCCAGCGTTTTGCCGGTGCCGGTTTGGGCGATGCCAATGATGTCACGGACTTCGAGGCCAAGCGGAATGGCTTCTTGTTGAATCGGGGTGGGAACCGTATAGTTCAAACGGTCAAGGTGGGTAAGTATCTGCGGCACGATGCCGAGATGATGAAACGAGGGTGTGTCTGAATCAATTTTGTTCTGCATAAATCCAATGACCCGAAGCGATCACAGGTCAGTGGATGAGTTTTGTCCAAAGCGTAAGTTCGAGTCCTTCGCCCTTTAAAAATCGAATGGGCGGATAATTGTGGTCTTTATTAGCGAATTTATGTGCTGATAAAGAAATTGTCAGCCTTCGCTGACACGAAATCGCAGCGTAGCGCTGCAAGTTGTCGGCGCGGGCCGACATTTTTTCTGACGGCGATTTCAATTGCCGTTTACAGCAACAAAGCACAGCCCCTCACGAAATTTCATTCCTTGTGAGAGGCTGTGCAGAGAAGCAATAGCGAGGGAGGGATTTGAACCCCCGACACATGGCTTATGAAGCCATTGCTCTAACCCCTGAGCTACCCCGCCCTTTCGAGTGACGATTGCGGATTGACGAGTGTGGAGTTGATGATTCGTCATTCGTCAATCGTCACTGGTTCAATCGTCTTGCGACTGGCGGCGCTTGCGTTTTTTGCGTTTCTGCTTTTTCATTTTGCGCTCTTCGATTTTACGGCGGCGATCAGAGTGTTCGCGGCGCAGCGCATCGTTCATTTCGCCGTCGAGCGAAACCAGCGGCGCGGTATCGTAAGCAGTCAATCTTGGCAAATCAATATTCGGCATGAGTGGGGTTTTTCACCTCTCGTTCACTTTTATTACGAGTTTCGTCTTGCGACCCCTTTTCAAGGGCCTGTAGAATTATAGCGGCCCCCTTGAAGGCTGTCAACGAAAACCCACTTCCCTTACTGAGGTGGAGACGTAAAAGGAAATAAATTATGAAACAACCCGTAAGAGTCGCCGTAACGGGCGCCGCCGGTCAAATCGGATATGCGCTTTTGCCTCGCATTGCGTCAGGCCAAATGTTCGGGCCAGACACGCCGGTCATTTTGCATCTCATCGAAATTCCACAAGGAGAAGCCGCTTTGCAAGGCGTAGTCATGGAATTGGAAGACTGCGCGTTTCCGCTTCTCAAAGGCATCGTGCCGACAACTGACCTCAACGAAGGGTTCAAAGGCGTCAACTGGGCGCTTTTGATTGGCAGCGTGCCGCGCAAGGAAGGCATGGAGCGCAAAGATTTGCTGGGCATCAACGGCAAAATTTTCATCGGACAAGGCCAAGCTATCGCACGCAATGGCGCTTCCGATGTGCGTATTGTCGTTGTTGGCAATCCGTGCAACACCAATTGCTTAATCGCCATGAACAACGCGCGCGATGTGCCGCGTGACCGCTGGTTCGCCATGACGCGCCTCGATGAAAACCGCGCCGTCGCGCAACTCGCGCAAAAAGCCAATGTGGACATCACTGCCGTTGATCGTATGGCGATTTGGGGCAATCATTCAGCGACACAGTATCCCGATTTCACCAACGCGCGCATCAACGGGAAACCCGTTACGCAAAGCATTTCGCATCGTGCATGGCTCGAAAGCGATTTCATCAAAACGGTGCAGCAACGCGGCGCGGCCATTATCAAGGCGCGCGGCTTGTCTTCGGCGGCGTCGGCAGCCAATGCCGTTGTCGGCAGCGTAACTTCGATTATCAACCCGACGCAAGGCGATAACTGGCATAGCTTGGCGCTTTGCTCCGATGGCAGTTATGGCATCGAAGCGGGCCTGATTTGCTCGTTTCCGACGCGCACTGACGGAAAAACCGTCGAAATTGTGCAAAATGTGCCTTTGGACGACTTTAGCAAGGCCAAAATCGGCGCTTCCGTGACCGAATTGCAAGAAGAAAAGGCAATGGTCGCTGAATTACTGCCGTAAACCATTAAAAACAAAAAGCCCCTCCAATTTGGAGGGGCTTTTTGTTTTTGTAAGTCAGGTTACTTGGCAGGCGACGGGCTTGCAGTTGCGTTGCCTCCGTCGGCGGCAGGTTCTTCGGGGCTACCACAACCAACAACCAGAGCGCTGGCGATCAAACCACCCAACACGGCCAACAGGGCGAAACGGCTCATCCATTTTTGCATTGCTATCCTCCTTAACATTTTCCAGTTCACGGGCAGTATAAATGTTGGCATTTGCTTGTGCAACGGCAAAAAGGTGAAAATCCTTGCCAACTTTTATTACTGCGCTCTTGTTTTTCACATTTTGCAGCCTACAAACAGTCCTTAAAAGGCGCGGGCTATTTCCAAACTGAGCAAATTCTGTTGCGTGCGCGGCTCGCCAATGATGAAGTTAGGACGCGAGGTGTTGACTCTCATGGCTCGCGCTGTGAGAGTCAGACGACGGCTCAAATCATAACTGACACGAAAGCGCGCGATTTGTTGACGTGACAAAGAGAAACCGGGTGCTGGCACAGTCGGAGGCGTCAGCAAAACCTCCGAGTTGAGATCGGCGAATTCAATACCACTGTAAAAGCGCAGTTTGGGCAAAGCGCGCCAATAGCCTTCAACCCGCAGACTTTCCGCGCCGCCAATGCCTTTGCCAGCGCCAAAGTTACCGAAGGGCGGCGCCACAGGGTAGCCCAAAGGCACGCCACGATAATAATAGTTGTAATCGGGATCACCGCTTACAAGGTCAAGGTAGGTGCTGCCTTGCAAAGTAGCATATTCACCGTAAATACCAAATTTGGTTGGGTCTTTCGGGGTGAAAATATGAGCGCCAAGCAGCGTGCCAAAACGATTGCGCACAGTGTTATTGTTGTTCACTCCAATGTCATCCACCAAAAACTCGCCGTAAGCCCGCACACCGCGAGCTATGCTGCTTTCAATGTAGGCTTCTACATTGTAGTTGGTGTTGTCTTTACTGTTGGTAATACGATCAGCAAAAAACAATGGTATCGGGGTGAATGTTGACAGGAAAAGGCTCGGTTTCAGGCTATCTTTCGGGTCAAGCACGTTTTCTATGACACCGATTCTCGCCTGCGAGCCGATATTGAGGTAAGTGTTTTTGGTGTAAAGCGAGCGATCTTTGCCGCCCGGCCCTTTGCCCAGCGGCGCATAAATGCTTTCCGCCGTCCACGAACCACGTTTGAGCGTGGCTTTCACCATATTGAGCGGCCCGGCAGTGTCGCCCAAGCCCAAAGTGCCGAAATGCCCCGGTCCCAGCCACAATTCATCGCGTCCAGCTTCGATTTTCAAGCCACGCAGATGTTTTTCGGCGTTATACGACAGCAAAGCGCGTCGCACCGAAAAGCTGCGCGAATTCAGGCCGCGAATCGGATCGGTGCCCGAATCAACTGAGCCGAGAAAACTCAAATCACCCGCACGCGCCCACAAATTAGTGCGCGTGTCGAAGCCGCTTTTGGTGCGCGATCCGCCCTGCGCCTCGCTAAAGGGGAAGCGAAAACCGGCTACATCATCGCCGCCGGTCAAAGTCAAACGTTGCTGGCCGGAGACGCCGAACTCGAAGCCTTTGCTTTTTGCGAAGGGCGCCATACTTTCGTCCGAAACACCCAATTGCCGCAGTTCTTTGCCATATTCGTTGACCAAAGCGCCCAAAGCCACACGCGTTTTTTCGCGCGCGATTCCGGCTCTTGGACTGGCCAAGGCTTCTTTGACAAAACCGGCGATTTGCGCCCGCGTAAAGGTGTAATCTTCCGCCGTGCGATGGCGACGCGAGCCTTCATCATTGAAAACGTGCGCCGGTTGGCTGGTAATCAAGCCTTGGGCGGCCAAGCCTGCCAAATACAGATAATCGCTGTCAGCGTTTGGCACGCCGATGTTGGAAGCGCCGGTTTCAAAAGCCACAGGCGCCACCGAAACGCCCGGTTTTATCTCAGCCATCATCGGCTTTCCGCCGCCACCTGTGGTGCCTGTCGCACCGGTTGGGCCACTCACCATACCCACGAGATCGCCCGTTTTGGGCGCAGCCACCGCTTCGTCGCGCCAGATAATGTTGCCCGTTGAATCTTCGGGATTGACAGTCTGCACGCGCACCAAAGCCACTACGTTGCCGTCGCGCATAAGAGGCAAAGTCGTTCCGACCTTCACGCCACGCGTCGCGCCAACATTGAGTTTGGCTATGGCCGAATCCGCCGCCGTTACCACCGCAGGCCAAGCTACATTGTTGCTCACCATAACTGGCTTCATCGGTTTAGGCGGGGCGGGCGTTTTCACAGGCAGCGGCTTTGGCGGAGCCAGCGGTTTGCTTGGCTGCGTAACCACAGACGAGGGCATCGGGGTTGATTTGGGCACTGTGACTGGCGTGGAAGGCGCGGGGGTTGGCACGACGACAACATCCGGCGCCAGCGGCGCGATTTCTAAAAAGTTCACCGTGTTACCAACGGGCAACACAAAACCTTCTTCGATGGACAACATACGCGCGGCGCTTTGCGTGCGGCGCGTGCTGATAATTTGCAGGCGGGCGCGTTCGCGCCCCTCGCTGCGCGCGACATAAACGGCACCGGGACGGGCGCCATCATCGCTGCCGACACTCAGCGTCAATTCTTTGCCGCGAGAGGCTGTGATTGTTGCTTCGCGCGGGCCACCGACCTGTGCTAAAACGGGACGGGCGATCAACATCGGCGGTGCGGCAGCAGCCAGCACAATTAAGGCGGGCAATGTGCCTCGTGCGATGTGGAATTTGCGCCGTTTGGGGGATAAAGACATTGCTACGATTCTCCTTTTTCGGATGCGGCAATTGTGGTGAAATGACCTTTACGGCGGGTTTTAAGAAATTCTACAATAATCGCTTAATCGTAGCGAAAATACGCGCAGCAACGCGCGCAAACCGGATACGGGCCATCATTTGCCAATCTCATGCGATGTTCGCGCATTTTGGGGCCGTTCCAAATTTCCATGAATGGCGTTTCGCGGATGTTGCCCACGACGTGATTAAAGCACGGCGAGACATCCCCGTTGGGGAAAATCGCCGTTTGCAGCCACGCGCAACCCGGCGGGCGCGGACGGATAAATGTTTCGGGGTCGTTGTAATAAGTATCCATTTCCTGACGGTTCAATTCGGGATAAAACACCGTCGGAATCGGCGAAACGCGTTCGGCTTCCTGCATTACTTCAAATAATTCGTCGGCGTCTATGCCATGCGTTTCGGTGGTGCCGAGGTCGTCAATGTCCATCGGCATACAATCGCCCCACTGATGGTTATGATTGTCGGCCATCGGGCGCGTCATGAACCAAAAGTGCTGAAAATTGATGATCGTGGCGCCCAGTTCCGCCGCGACTTTGGTCATGGCGGGCATATTGCGGTAGTTGGTGCCGGTAATCACCGAGTTGACAACCACAACCGGCAGCGCGGACTTCTTTTGCTTTTTGAGTTCGAGCAGTTTTTGCAGGCCGCGTTGGGCTTTATCGAAAGTGCCGTCCACCATGCGCAATTCGTCGTGCGTGTCGCGCGGGCCGTCAATCGAAACTTGCAGCGAAGCGGGCGGCGCTTCCATGATTTCTTCGGCTTTGCGCTCCAAAAGCGTGGCATTGGTCACCATCGCGGCGTGCATTCCGTGATGTTTGATGCGCCCCAGCAATTCGCCGATGCGCGGATAAAGCAAAGGTTCGCCGCCAGTAATGGAGAAATACGGCTTATAAGGCGCGACTTGGTCCACTAAATTCATCCACTCATCGTCGAGAAAGTAATCGGCCTTGCCGAAGACCTGTCCATTAGCCACGAAGCGACAAAAGCCACAGCGCAGATTGCAACGGAACGTTGGTTTGATGGTGATGAAGCGCGGATTTTGCGAGCCGCCATTGGCGCGGCCCCACACTTGTTGTTCCCACGGCAAAATTAGGGCGCGCACGCGGTTTTGCATATACCACGGCACAAAAGTGCTGGCTAAAGCGCGGGCTTCGTCGGGGTTTTCGCGCATCATGCGCAGGCCAATGCCCTTGATCATCTTTACGGCGTGACTACTCATAAGAATTCAACTTTGCAACAACCAACGGGCGCTGTTTTAATCATCCACCTGCACATAGTAAATGGCGTGCTTGAGCAGGCCACAAGACAAAGAACGGCGCGATAAGCGATAACGCGCACCTTGCATTGACAATCCCAATCGCGCAAAGGTCGCCTTCCATTGCGCATCACTGCGATTACTATGCGGATGCCCGCGCCATTCCCAGTTCAGCAAGCTATCGAAGAAAAACGTCACTTGCCGATGCACAGGGCCACGATAAATGTCCTCGATAACAATCAGGCGCCGCGCCACGCGAGAGGCTTCTTCCAGAATCGCGTCGGGGTTTTCCGTGTGATGTAACATGAAAACCAGTAGCGCGACATCGAAACTCTTGTCTTCAAAAGGAATGCGCTGGCCATCGTAAAGAACTGGCGCAAGCTGCGGCACGAAGCTCAAGTTTCGCAAATCCAGCGGCGTTGTGCGAAAACCAGCTTCGCCCAACACTTCGGCCACGTTGCACGACCCGGCGCCGATGTCCAAAATGCAGTCACCGGGCCGCAAATAGCGCCGGAACCAGCCGACCACACCCTCGGCGCGAAAGCGGCACACCTTATAAAGCAGTTCACCAGTGCGCGGATGGTCGCGCAGAACATCAACAAAAGTGCGGGCCACAGTTAATTTTGTTCGCTTCTATTATGGAGCGCGGGCTTCCAGCCCGCTTGTGGAAAATTCGCATCCTATGCGGGCAAGATGCCCGCGCTCCATAACTTAACCCAAGTTGCTACTTATAGCCCCACCCGTAAACGAGTGGGCTGAACCTGCAAAAGCCTCGTAAACGAGGCTAAACACTGGGAGTCCAGCCTCGTTTACGAGGCTTTTGCAGGTTCAGCCCATTGCTTTAGCAATGGGTAAGGAGAGGTAGCGCGCTCCATATTTCCTTACGTCGCTGCGGGCGTGGTTTTATCGCTGGCAGTGCCCGAATCGCTTTTGGTTTCGGTTTTGGCCTCGCTTTTGGCCTCGGTTTTGACTTCCGGCGCGCTTTCGCTGCTGGTTTCGACGGGTTTGCTGGCGGTTTTCGACTTCTTTTCGGCGGCTAAATCGGTCACATAAAAACCGCTGCCTTTAAAATGTAACTTCGGCGCGTGCAGCACTTTTTTCACTTCGGCCCCGCATTCGGGACACGGCGGCGCCGCTTCGCCCACGGCTTGCCAGATTTCAAAACGATGCTCGCACGACTTGCATTTATACTCGTAATTCGGCACGAAACTTCTCCTCAAACCTTCAAAAACTTGATGAATCCGCGTTGAATTCACCCTTGCGATTATACCGATTTCGCGCCCTTATGCCTATAACAGAGAGTTATCTTCATATCCACATCTTCTATCAGGCGCACTCGCAAGTTGGTATCCTCAAATTTAGTTTTTCTCCATGCAGCCGCCTTCTTCCAATATACTTCGCCGTTCTCGTCCCGCGTTCCATCAGGCACCCGGCCCTAAGCGGCCTTTTGCCGGCAATCTGCGCGCCGCCGCACGCGATTCCATCGCGTTTTATGAGGACGCCACACGCGAATTTGGCGGCATTGTGCGCTTTTCTTACTCAAAAAACCGCGCGTGGCACCTTATCAGCGACCCGGCGATGATCGAATGGGTTTTGCAGACCAATTTCAAGAACTATCCTAAGGGATTTTTCTTTTCCAAGCGCCTGCGACTGCTGACCGGCGACGGTTTGATTTCCAGCGAAGGCGAGCTTTGGCTGCGACAAAGGCGTCTGGCGCAACCGGCGTTTCATCGTCAGCGCCTCGCGCAACTGACCGACTTAATGCGAGACGCCGCACGCGAAATGTTGAATCGCTGGGATAAATCGCCCGCCGCTAAACCGCTCAATATCTCCGACGAAACGATGCGCCTGACCTTGCAAGTCGTCGGCAGGGCGCTCTTTCGCACCGAATTAGCGCATCACGCCGATGCCACCTACGATGCGCTCACGCAGATTCTCGCCTACATTGACTTTCGCATGAAACATCCCTTTGCCGCGTCGGAAAAAGTGCCGACGCGCCGCAATAAATCGTTTCTGCGCGCCAAAAACGCCTTGGATACAATCGCCCTCGACATCATCCAAGCCCGCCATCGCAGCGGCAAAGACGAAGGCGATTTGCTTTCGATGCTTATGCAAGTGCGCGACGAAGACAGCGGCGAAGGCATGAGCGACACGCAATTGCTGGACGAAGTGCGCACCATCATGTTGGCCGGTCACGAAACCACCGCGATGGCGCTGGCATGGACATGGAATCTGCTGTCGGAAAATCCGCACATTCAAAGGCGTCTGGAAAACGAAGTGGACACCGTTTTAGGCGGGCGCGAGCCGAAATTCGACGACTTAGAGAAGCTGCGTTACACGCGCCAAGTCTTCGAGGAAGCGCTGCGTTTATATCCATCCTTCTGGCTGCTGGCGCGTCAAGCCAAAGAAGCCGATACAATCGGCGGCTACGACATCCGCGCCGGTTCAACCATCGCGCTGTCGCCGTATATCACGCAGCGTCTGCCGCAATTCTGGCCCGAACCGGAAAAATTCGACCCCGACAGATTCGTGCCCGACGCGGTGCGCCCGAAATTTTCTTATTTCCCCTTCGGCGGCGGCCCGCGCCTGTGCATAGGCCAAAATTTCGCCCTGATGGAAGCGCAAATCATCTTAGCCATGACCGCGCAGCGCTTCCGCCTCACGACCGTGCCCGGCCAAAATCTCGAACTGGCGCAAACCCTCACCCTGCGCCCGCGCGACGACTTGAAAATGACTTTGGAGAAAAGAGAATAAACACAAAGGCGCAAAGACACAAAGAGAAGACACCAAGATGAAAATGCAGATAGCCTTCTTAAAATCTTCTTTCCCATCTTCTTTGTGTCTTTGCGCCTTTGTGTTTAATACACCATGAACCCGCGCCGCGTCGTCTTTGCCACCTTTGGTTCGCTGGGCGACCTGCATCCGTATTTGGCCGTCGCGCGCGAGTTAAAAAAGCGCGGCCACGCGCCGCTTATCGCCACAGCGGAGTATCATCGCGCGACAATTGAAAACGCCGGTCTTGAATTTTTCGCCGCACGCCCCGATTTGCCGCGCGAAAATCTCAGCGCGCACTTCGCCCGCGTGATGGAGCCGCGCGGCGGCACCAAATACTTGTTTCAAAAGCTGATTTTGCCGTCACTGCGCGAAAGTTACGACGATTTATCGCGCGCTATGGCAGGCGCTGACCTGTTAATCACGCATTCGCTGGCTCCAGCGGGCGTTTTGGTGGCACAAAAGCAAAAACTGCCGTGGATTTCGGGCGTGGTATCGCCGATTTTCTTCTACTCGCGCCACGACCCGCCGCTAATGCCCATCTTTCCAGCGCTGGCAAAGCTGCCCATTTTCGGCCCGTTGTGGACAAAATTCTTGATGAAAACTGTAGTGCGCCGCTTCGAGCCGATTTTCGCGCCGCTGTATGAATTGCGCGCCGAACTGGGCCTGCCGCGCGGCCCTTTGCCGTTATTCGCGGGCCAACATTCGCCGCATAAAGTTCTCGCGCTCTTTTCGCGTGCCTTGGCCGTGCCGCAAGCCGATTGGCCGCCGCACACCGTTGTCACCGGCTTTTGCTCACTCGAAGAACAACGCGAACTTTCGCCCGCCGCCCATCGCTTTTTGCAAGACGGCGCGGCGCCTTTGGTTTTCACCTTGGGCGCTTCGTCCACACACGACCCCGGCGATTTCTGGGAACAAAGCGCCCGCGCCGCAAGGTTGTTGAATCGCCGCGCCCTCTTTCTCACAGGCCGGGACGATGTGCAAACGCCACGCGGCGTGACGGCGTTTTCCTACGAACCACTCGCCGAAATCCTGCCGCACGCCGCCGCATTGGTGCATCATGGCGGCGCCGGAACGATTGCTTTGGCCTTGCGCGCCGGTGTGCCACAACTCATCATGCCGCACGCCAACGATCAATTTGATAACGCCGCGCGCCTTGCCCGTCACGGCACCGCGCGCCTCATTTTGCGTTCGCAATACAAAGCGCTGCGTGTGGCAAACGCGCTCAAAACCTTAACGGAGAATCAAGAAGTAAAACAACGCTGCGATGTATGGCGAAAAATCATCGCCGGAGAACACGGCGCGCAAACCGCCGCCGATGAAATCGAGAAGTTTCTATTTCACCACAGCGACACAGAGGCGCAGAGAGGAATTTAATTTCTTCTCTGCGCCTCTGTGTCTCTGCGGTGAATAGTCGCTAAGTCGCGCACTGCCGCTTCTATATTCGCCGCGTCCCACGCCGCGCCGATGACGGCGATGCCGTAAGCGCCCGCCGCAAAACATGAGTCCGCGTTTTGTGCCGTGATGCCGCCGATAGCGAAAACCGGCACGTCAACGGCGGCGCAGACTGCGCGCAATTTTGCGAGGCCCGCCGGAAGCGAATCGGGATGCGATAGCGTCTGAAAAACCGAACCAAACACCAAATAATCGGCGCCATGCTCTGCCGCGCGGCGCGCACTTTCGAGCGAATGCACCGACGCACCGCAGAATTTAAATTCTGTCGGCAACGGCGCGCCTTCGGGCAAGTGCAAACCGAGATTTAAAGCTCGCGCCATTTCCGGCGCGCCGTTGATGAGCAGCGTCGCGCCGTAGTTTTCGCACAAATCTTTGGCGTTTTGGGCCAACGACAGCAATTCGTCAGGCGGCAAATCTTTTTCGCGCAGTTGAATCAGCCGCGCGCCGCCACGCAGCGCCGCTTCCAGTGCCGAAGCGAAGTCTGGTTTCATGCGGGCGCGCTGTGTAACGAGCATCAAGCGAGGCAAATTTTTCATTGCAACTCCGCCGGAATATATTGATTTTTATCGGCGCGCAAAGCAGCGTAAACGGGCGATCTTCGCACCCACATCACGGCGTTTTCATCGAAGAAAACCAGTTCCCAATCGGGCGATTTTTGCAGTGCATCTTTGAGTGGCGAAAATAAGCGTGGGTCGCGAGGATTATGCAAAATCACATAGCCAATAGCGCGTTCTTTCAACAACTCAAGGCCGCGCGGCGTGGCGTTGATAATATCCTGATAATCATCAATTAAAGCGTCGGGATGCGCTTGCAGATGATCAATAAATAAGTCCCGCCGATTGCCACAGCGCCATGTTAAATAAGCTGCGTTGATAAAGCCATTAAACATCCGGCCCGGCGGATGGTATTTGTCTAAAACAGCGCACAAGGCGACCGGCAAATCGCTTCGCGCGCGCGTCACGTTGAGCAACGGCCCGGCGAAGAAATGAACCGTCAGCAAAACCAAAATCGCGGCTTGTGTTTGATTTGACGAAAAGCGCAAAGCCTTTTTCAAACGATCTAAACTTACGCTGTTCGACGCCAAAATCACCAGACAAACAATCGCTAAAAGCCATACATGACGGCGCGCGCTGCCAAACGAATAAACCCAAAACATCAGCCACAAAATCTGCGCGTAGCGTCGCTGCGCATTGAGCAGCCACGCGCCCATCGCGGCCACGCACAACAAGCCAATGGGCAGCAGAACTTCTAAGCCTAAAGCAGGGCTTGCCAACGGCGGTTTCCATTCGTTGAGAAATGCAAAAGCATGAGAATTGATTTGTCGCAAAGCGCGCCACAAATCGAAGCCGTAAGGATTGATTAGGGTTATCAAAACGCACGGAACGAGTAGCAAAAGCAAAACGCGCGAACGTTTATCGAAGCGATCTTGCACGCCATCGCCAAGAAAAGTCAGCGCCAAAGTGACAAGCCCAATGACAAACGCGCCGTGCAGGTTTGCCCACAACAGAAACAGCAAAACCAAACCGATTTCTGTTTTGCCAAACGTAGGTTTTTCTATGCTGCGGCGCCGCACAAGATACGAAAGCAATAACGAAAAAAACAGCGCGCTAAATAATTCGGGCCGCACATCATAGCGACTGCGCGCGGCGTAAATGGCGCCCGCAAAAAACAGCGCCGCGAGAGGCAATAATTTTTCATCGCGCGGCCACAAGCGCCATAAAACAAAATACGTCGCTGTC
>JANMKN010000346.1:0-13175 GCA_031372065.1 Abditibacteriaceae bacterium
CTCGTTCGGGAGGTTCAACAGGCCAAGTTTGTGCGTTGGAGTCAGAGTTTTTAGACGCATTTTTGCGGGGCGGGCGCAGTAACATCCAAAAACGTTTGGTATCCAAAGCCGCAGCATTTGCGGCCACGACGAGTAGGCAAATATGAGCCATTTGGGCGATTTGGCGCCGCGCTAAAACATACGAAACAATGGCGAACAACAGCCAAAACAAATGCGCCACTCGCTTATGTGGGCTATTTATCCAAGCATTAATGGAAAGCAGAGCCATTAAACATGGAATCAGAATCGCATCAGGCGACATAGCCGGATATTTAAAGATATTTTGCCATTCGTTGATGTAAGTAAATTTTTTGCTGCGCACTTCACTTAGCGAGGCCCAATAATGCACGCCATATGGATTGATGTTAATCGCCAAAGCGCAAAGCAATAAAATTCCGCAGAGTAACAGCGTGGGGCGCAGCGAACGTTTTTCTTTCCAATCTTGAATGCCCTCGCCCGCAATTGTCAAACCAATAAAAACCAGTCCTGTCGCCACGCCGCCATGAAAATTTGCCCAAATCACGAACAGTAAAATCACGCCTGAAATACGCAGTAATAAACGATCTGGTAAACCGTTTGGAGAAGCCTCCGATATATCGCGTCGCTCTGTCCAAACTAATAAAAACGTCATTAAAATCAGCAAAAACAGGCTGCTGAATAATTCAGGACGTGGGTGGATGCGCGGCGAAAAACACCACAACATAATGACAAACAAAAACGGCGTCAGCACTGTTATGCGCGAACGCCGCGCCCATGCCAGCCATAGCCAAATCAAAATAGTGAGCGCTACGAAAAAAGTAATAAACAACGCGCGCATAGCGCCCGTTTGGAGATCAACGCCATCAAGACATTTGAAGAAAAGCAGTTGACTGAGCCACGAATGGTAAATCCACGGCACCGGCGTGCCCGGCCCCCAAAGAAACAAAGTTTCGTGAGGCACACGCCCATTTTGCACTATCCAGCGCCCGATAGCGGCGTGTGCCCAGAAATCATCTATGCCACGCAACAATTGCCACGAAAACGCAAAGCACAACACCATCAAAATCGGCAAATATAATTTGGTGATAAACGCAATTAAGCGTGAGTCCATGCGCTGAAATTTAAGACTGCTCATGGCGAAACAAAAGGGCTGGGCCGCTTTTGAATGAATATTTTTTCCAACCGGGCGTGCGCGAAAGTTCATCCACTAACGGCTTTTGCAATTCGGGATTAAGCAACGCATCAGTATAGCCTTCGCGTGTGAGAACCTCTCCAGCATTATGCGGTTTGGTTTGAAATTTCAAATAATCGTCCCAATATTTGTCAGGATACAATTCGATGCGCGGATCGGCGCTCGGCAAAGTTTCCGGATACAAGGCCCACATTAAATAAGAGCCAAATACCATTTCGTTATACAATCGCCCGCGCGGCGGACTTTTTCGCAGAAACTCGGCAGCTTCAACCGGCGTTGTTTTTTCCAGCATGAGCGGCGGGTCGCCCGAAAAGCCAACCGGAAAATTGCCTTTTGGATTAGGTGCAAAACGCGCTTGATAGGCCGGTGGCAGTGGCAATTGCGGTTTCATCCACGGTAAAACCGGCACAATTAGCAACAACAGCATAACCGCCATCACTGCGTTTACAATATAAATCGCGCGTGTTGATTCTGGTGTGGTTTTTTGCGCTGTTATCTTTAATTTTGCCGCGCCCATAGCCGCCTGCAACGCGCCGCTGAACGCAGGCGCAAATAACAGGGCGAACCAGACAATCGCACGCACATTGCGCAAACCCATCGAGAAAAGCGCCAAAAGCGCCAAAATTTCTCCAGCGCGCACGCCACAAGGTGAACAATGCCATTTATCAGCGCGCGGCGCGCTTTTGAAGATCAAAAACACCAGAAAAAGCGGCGCGAGGAAAAACACATCGCTGTTCCATTGATCGAACCTCGGATGCTGCCATTCCTGAATAAACTTTTGCGAGGTGTAATTACTCGCCAGACCAAAAGCGTAATTGTAAATACCTGCGCCGCGAGGATTAAGCATTACGGCACAAGAACAAAGAGCAGCCAGCAGCAAAAGTTGCCGCGTTTTTGGCATTGGCGCGCCGAAAATCGAAACCGACCGCTTATTTTGCAGAATTTCGCCTATAAAAACCATCCATAGCACAATAAGCGCAGTCATAAAAGCGCCGTGCAAGTTCGACCATAAGGCCAGCATGACGCCCAAAGTTCCTATGAAAAACGGGCGCATCTTCTCGTTGAACGGCCATTCGTAAATAATAAAAGTGAACGCCCCAAACAACGGAAACGAAAACGTTTGAGGTCGCACATCCATATTTAGCGCCGACATCAAAAACGTCAGTAAGGCGCTCAACGCGGCTATGCGCGCGGCGTCATTTTCCACTTCTAACAACTGCGCGGGACTTTCCTGCCCGCTTAATTGAGCCTGCGCCACACGGCGCGCGCGACGAAACGCAGCCCACACCACCAAAACATAAGCTGCGCCCATACTCGCGCTGCGAAAAATCGCGATCCACGCCAGCCCACCGCGTTCTAAAACCTTGTAAAACGCCCAATGCGCAATCCAACCTTGATTAAAATAGGATTTACTGGGCGGCACACTGATGCCGTTCCACCATCCATTGGAGAATAAATTCGTGGTCGGAATGTGGCCTGTAGTTGCTGTAATTGAGCCAGCCCGCGCATGATACCAAAAATCGTTGGGAGAAATGGGCAAGCACAGCGAATAAATCACTACGCAGAGCGGCATAAACATCAACCAAAGCAAGCTGATGCGTCCCCACCACGGAGCGGTGAGAGTGCTAAATGAATTGCGTGAGGAGTCGTCCAGCGACGAAGAACGCATAAGGAAGACGAAGTTTAAGCATTAGTGGCTTACCCGACAAAAAACAAGAAAGCCCGCTGTGGCAGCGGGCTTTCAAGACGACGTTTGTCCAACGCTTGTCTGAACAAGTATTAGTTGTTCAACTGGTTGGAAGCGGCACTAAAGGTGTTGGAGATGCGCTTGCCCATCAGGGTCAACACTGCGATCACTACAAGAGCGATCAATGAAATGAGCAGACCGTATTCCACCAGCGTCTGTCCTTCTTCTTCTGCAAAAAACCGTTTAATCATTGTCTTTTCCTCCTTGGGAAAATTGCGCCAGAGATTTTCCTTTCGGATATCAACCTTTGTTTTGGAACTCGGTTGACTGGGCGGCGCGTCGCGGTCACCAGTTGCAATCGTTTTGCCACTAAACGATTATTTCCGGCACCGACGATTTTATTTTCCCTGATTCCTTGCCGAATTGCTATAACTTTAAGAGATGCAAAATTCTGTAGACCAATCTGTTGAGAAACCTGTTGAAAAATCTGTCGGCCTGATTTCTTTGGGATGTTCCAAAAATCTGGTGGACAGCGAAGTGATGCTGGGCCTTTTGCAAGGCGCGGGTTATCGGATTACGGCGGATGCCGATGACGCCGACGCCCTGATTGTAAATACCTGTGGATTTTTAGGAGCCGCTGTTGAAGAAAGCCTCGAAACCTTAAGCGAAATGACGGCGCGCAAGCGTGATGGCAAATGTCAAGTTGTTGTCGCCACCGGATGCTTGCCGCAACGCGATGCGCAATTGATTAAAATGCGCGTGCCGGGCGTTGATGCCATTTTGGGCACCACCGATTTCCCTCAAATCGTCGCCACTTTGAATGAAGCATTTAACGACAAACCTCAACTCCGAACCCTGCCCAAAGGGCACCCGAATTCAAACCTCATAACTTTGAATGTCACGCCAACGCCACGCCACACTTTCGTTTATGACCATTCGACGCCGCGCTTGCGAGCCACGCCGCCTTGGACGGCTTATGTAAAAATCGCCGAAGGCTGCGATCACACTTGCTCGTTTTGCATTATTCCCTCACTGCGTGGGCCGTTTCGCTCGCGCCCGATGGAATCTATTGTCGCCGAAGCCACGCGACTGGCCGAAAATGGCGTGCGCGAAATTGTGCTTGTGGCGCAGGATTCGACGCGTTACGGCCTTGATTTATACAAAAAATGGGCGCTGGGGCCGCTTTTGCAAGAACTGTCGAAAATTGAAAAATTGGACTGGATTCGCGTTTTGTATGCGTATCCTTCGCAAGTGGACGACGCCTTTATCGAAGCGCTTTGCACGGCGCCGCGCGTGGCGCGCTATCTTGATATTCCGTTACAGCACGCCAGCCGTGAAGTTTTAGCACGAATGCGGCGCGGCGGTCATGCCGAAAGTTATGGGCGTTTATTAGATCGTTTTCGCACTTTGTGCCCTGAAATCACGATTCGCACCAGTTTTATCGTGGGTTTTCCCGGCGAAACTGACGCGCAATTCAGCGAACTTTGCGATTTCGTCAAATCGCAGCAATTTGATCGCATCGGTGTGTTTAAATATTCCGACGAAGACACGGCACTTTCACGCGGTTTGGACGCGAAAGTGGCGCCCGAAGTCATCGAAGAACGCTATCACACGCTGCAAACCTTGCAGCAAAAAATTTCCTTGCGCAAAAATCGGGGTTTTATCGGCAAAACGTTGGATGTCTTGTTGGAAAGCGAAGAACCCGGCGGCATTGTAGGGCGCAGCCAGCGCGATGCGCCGGGAATTGATGGCAATGTCTTGGTCAAACTCACGCCGCGCCAACGCCGCGAATGGCCTTTAGGTTCGCTGGTAAAAGTGAAAATTAGCAGCGCGTCGGAATACGATTTAAGCGGTAAATTCGCGGGGTAACTTCATCCAAAAACAAGCGGAATGACTTACTTTTATGAAATCGCAGTCATTGTTTTGGCGCTGCTTTGCGTGGCGCTGTGGAGTTTGTGGCGGCGTTCTTTGCAATCCAACGGCGGGCGCGATCAATTGTGGCGCAACGCGCTGACGGCTTTGGCGGCGCGCGATTATGAAAGCGCGGGCGCTTTTGCCGCAATGATCGAAGATGAAAAAGACGGCGAAACCGTGCGCGGCGATGGGCGCGCCTTGTTTGTCACGCTGCGCCGTGTGATGCGCACCATTGAATCGCTGGAATTCGCCGAACGCGAGCAGCAACGCGCACGTCGCGATTTTGAAGATGTGCTGGCCTCGCTGCAAGACGGCGTTTTGGTCGTGGATGGCGAAGCGCGTCTGCGCTATTTGAATTTGGCGGCACTGACGTTTTTCGGCGTGCGCGTCGAAGACGTTTTAGGCGCGCAGGTTTTGGAAGCGCTGCCTTCGTTTGGCTTGGAAGCCGCCGTGCAACAGGCTTTGCGCGAAGGCAAACCCAACGCGTGCGAGGTGCAACTCTTCTCGCCGCGCCAACGCGAAATTTTTCTGCGTGTGGCGCCCGTTAGACAAAGCGATGGCACTGTCACTGGCGTCGTCGCGATTATGCAAGACCTGACCGAAATGCGACGCCTCGAACGCGTGCGACGCGATTTTGTAGCCAACGCTTCGCATGAATTGCGCACGCCGATTGCGACCATTCGCGCCACTGCGGAAACGGTGCTTGATTCTCTGGACGATCCCGAATTGATTCAGCGTTTCGTGCCGCATATGGTGTCCGAAGCCGAACGATTATCGCGTCTGGTCAGCGATTTATTAGATTTAGCGCGCGCTGAATCGCGCGGCGATTCGTTGGAGGGCATGGCAAAAGCGCCCGTTAATCTCAGTGAATTGGCACGCGAAGTCATTGGTCATTTGCAAGACAAAGCCGACAAAAACGACATCTCCATTCACTGCGATTTCCAAGATGAAGTTTGTATCCAAGGCGATGCCGCTGCGTTGGAGCAGGTAGTTTTCAATTTGTTGGATAATGCTCTCATTTACACGCCGCAAGGCGGCAGGGTCACGTTGGAAGTCAATTATCCGAATTATGCTTTGACGAATGGCGCTTCGCCAACAGCTTTGCAAAATTCGCTGTTTGGCGAAAAAGCTAATGTCGCGCATAAAGCCCCGCATAACCGCTCTAATAACGGCGCTTCTAACGGACATTTGCAAAACGGTCACGACACGCAGCCGCACACGTCGTCGCGCTTTGCTATGTTAGCGGTGCAAGATACAGGCATTGGCATTCCCGACGACGATTTGACGCGCATCTTCGAGCGCTTTTATCGTGTGGATAAAGCGCGTTCACGGGCACAAGGCGGCACAGGTCTGGGTTTGGCGATTGTCAAACACATCGTCGAAAACCATGAGGGCTACGTCGAAGTGGAAAGCGAAGTCGGTCAAGGCACGACTTTTCGCGTTATGTTGCCCGCCGAATTGCATAATAATTGATTTAATCGGTCTATATAGTTGCTTTAAGGCGTGTAAATCGCTAAGATTTTACGCGGCGCCCCAACTTTTGAATGAGCAACGTTGCGATTGATGAAATTTGTTGGTGCGTTGTCACACTCCAATAAAAACGAGACTGATTTGTCGAACGCGAATTTCGCATTTAGATTCTTTTTCCCAGCGCCCCTGACGGCTTTACACTTTGTCCCCCAATGGGCCGCCTTGTGCGGAACGTCACCCGGAACGCTGCGCCCCGGCGTCCGGGTTTTGTTGTCTGTGAGAAAGGCAATTGCGAAGTCCGCTATTTTAAAACATGAGCACAGCCACCACAATGGAACCGATAGAATCGCAGAAAACTGAAGCCGCTGAAGAACTCAGCGAGTTCGACTTCGACGTTCAAGAAGTTGAACAAGAAGACCCCGGCACGCGCATCGCGCGCTTGTTTTTGGAAGATTACGTTGTCACTTCGCTGCTGCGCCACGGACGCGCCCTGCGTCCCAGCGAAATCATTTCCGGACAGCCGGGTTTTTCGCTGTCACGCGCCGGATTAAAGGCCGGCTTGCACGACAGCAAGCGCGTTGTTCACACCGAGCGCGAGTGGGAATGGACTCTGCGCCTCGAACGTGCGGCTTGGACACGCGAAGAGAAAAATCGCCAACCGCTCGCCAGCGCGCTGGAAGATTTGCTGATCGCTATTGGCAAGCCAGTCAACACGCAAATTATCGTGCGCGAAATGTCCGAAATGCGCTCGATGTTGACAGCTAACATCAAAGTGCCCGTCGAAACTTTGCTGCGCGATTCGCGTTTTGCCGTGCGCCTCAATGAAACAACGTGGCTGCATTCCAATTTCCTGCTTGATCCCGGCGCGCCGACAGCGGCATTGGTGCGCCGCGAAAATAAAATCGAAATCGATCCCGACTGGATTGATTTACGCGAAATGCCATTGCCCGAACCCGATGGCACGCTGCGCGAACGCGCCGTCGAACTGCTCGAAACCGTCGGCCAACCGCTCTCGCGCCGTCTTTTGGGCTATTTATTATGGAATCAAACGCCCGAAAAAGTCACGCGGCAGGATTTGCTTGATTTGATGAGCGAACGCGAGACGTTCACTTCGCTTATCGGTGGTTACATCACGCTGAAATCGCAGCTACCCCAGTGGCGCGGCTTGGTCGAAGACTGGCTTAGTGAAATGGGCGCCTCGCTGCCGGAAGTGGACGCCGTCGCGGTTTTGCGCCAGCGTCTGGCGCCTTCGCAAATTATCGCGCCCAAAGACTCCGATTTGGAATCGGTCAAGAAATTCGCGCGACGCGGCATGGCGCAAAACGGCATTCAGCCTTTTGAGGTCGCCAATGCCTTGTTGCACGCCTTGGAAATCGAATCCGACGATCCGCAATATGCGGGCACTTTGCAAGGCTTAAACGACGCCTTGCGCCGCGACATGACCTATTTGCCGCTCGGCATTGGCCGTTTCATTTTGCGCGAAGCGGTGCCCGCCAATGTAGGACAGGTGCCGGAAACGCTGCGCCCCATTAGCTTGGAATTGCGCAACCGCGAAACCAACGAGCCGCTGGACATGGAAATGACCGACGAGGGACTTGAAGGAGACGGCGTTGAATTTGTGCATAGCCCGTTTTGGGAAGATGTCAACGAAGAAATCGAAGTTCGCTCGCCGCAGCGCCCCAAAGAACTCGAAACCAAATTCATTGTTCTCAACCACCATTTGCGGGCAGGAACGCTGAAATTGCGCCGCATGGACGATGGTTTCTGGGGCATCGAAGGCAACCTGACGCGTCTGCCCGTTTTCGTCGAAACCGACGGCAAAGAAGAAAATTTAGCGGCGTGGGCCAGCAAAGAAAGTGGCCTGATTTATGGCCTCGGCGCTTGGTTTCCGACGCGTTTGCCCGCTTCCGGCGGCAATCTTCTTTTCGAGCGCGGCGCCAACGGCTTCCGTTTGACTATCGGCGAACCGGACAAAGCGACTTTTATCTCGCCAGAGCGCTTGCAGGTCTTGGAAGCCATGCGTGATGCCTCGAAATTTCTTTCTTTGTATGAATTGCTACAAAACATCATGGCCGATGCAGGCGATACTGAACTTTCGAGCATTTGGGCGCAAGCCAATGTGGTGCGCCGCACCAGCAAACGCTTGCTCGCTTCGGTTTTGTGCGCTTATTCGTGCTTTTACTTCAAAAAACGCGGCCCCGACCAGTTTTTCTGGCACTTCGCCGCTGACCGCGTAGACCAAGGCTTCAAGCGCAACAAACGCAAATTTGTCAGAAGGTAATGGGTTATCGGTGATAGGTTATAGGAGAAACAAAACCCATCACTCATCACCAATAACCAATTACCTCTTTTGTCTTGTGCCGAATTTCACAAGGGGCTAAACTGCGGCTGGAATTGACCCCAAATCAGGAATTCACGTCATGAATCAATTTTTCGATGGCACATTGCTTGACCCGAAAGCACCTTATTTAGCGCTGATTATTTTGCTGGTTATCGGGCTGGCAGCAGGCGGCATTTTTCTGTTGATGTCGAATTTTCTGGGGCCGCGCCGTCCCAGCAAAGTGAAAAGTATGCCGTATGAATGCGGCATAGACCCGGTGGGCGATGCGCGCATTCGGTTTTCGGTCAAGTTTTACATCATTGCGATGTTATTTATCTTGTTCGACATCGAAGCGATTTTCATGTATCCGTGGGCCGTGATGTTCAAGCAACTGCGCTTATTTGGCTTATTTGAAATGCTGGTTTTTCTTGGCCTTTTAATCGGTGGCTACATTTATTTGTGGCGACGCGGCGCGCTGGAATGGGAGTAAAAATGAACAATCCGAATATCATTTCGCTGGAACCACACGGGCCAATTACCGGCGCCAATCCGACATCGGAAAATTTAGAAGACCATGTTGGATTGGCGATGCTGGAAGACCTTGTCAATTGGGCGCGCAAAGGCTCGCTGTTTCCGCTGACCTTTGGTTTGGCCTGCTGCGCCATCGAAATGATGGCAACCGTCGGCGCCAAATACGACATTGCGCGTTTTGGCTCCGAAGTGTTTCGCGCTTCGCCGCGCCAAGCTGATGTGATGATCGTCGCGGGCCGCGTTTCGCAAAAAATGGCGCCCGTGTTGCGTCAGATTTACGACCAAATGGCCGAGCCGAAATGGGTGATTTCGATGGGCGCCTGCGCTTCGTGTGGCGGCGTTTTCAATAACTACGCCATTGTGCAGGGCGTTGACCGCATTGTGCCCGTTGATATTTATGTGCCCGGCTGCCCGCCGCGTCCCGAACAATTAATTTGGGGCATCATGCAATTGCACAAAAAAATCGAGCGCGAAGGCTTGCGACGCGGCAAAGGCGATAGCATTAACAAACCCACCGCCGTGCGCACACCCGCTATCGAAGACGCGCGCCGCACTTTGGACGCTATCGTCAAAAGCAATGGTAAACCCGGCGTGCCGGATGTCATTGAGTTGTAAGGTAACCCCATCCCCGGCCTCCTGCCCACAAGTGGGCGCCCGCATTGAAACAGCAAAGGGGAAGGGCCGGGGATGGGGTTTTATTTCCATGAAAAAACTTCTGCCCTTCGCCGTTGCCGCCGCATTGTTTTCTGCCCCTTCTCATGCCGATACAAATTCGGCCTCGAAATTTGCCTCCGGCGCCGGAACGGTGCTTTATTTGGGCATTGGCACGCTTCTTCCTTTAGCAACGGATGGCAAAGCGGGCAAAGAACACAGCATTCGCGCGGCGGATTCGATTCTCACGTCCGTTGCCATTTCCGAAGCGCTCAAGCGCGTGGTGCATGAAGAGCGGCCCGATAAATCGGATGATCAGAGTTTTCCCAGCACGCACGCTACGGCAGCGTTTGCGCTTGCGACGGTGCAAAGTCATTATCATCCCAAGCAGGCGCTGCTTTGGTATGGCGGCGCGACGTTAATTGGCGCTTCGCGGGTGGATTTGGATAAGCATCACTGGCACGATGTCGCTGCCGGTGCCGCTTTGGGCTATTTCACGGCGAAGTTTGAATTAAAGCAGTCGCGCGGTCTGATTTTGCGGCCTTTTCTCAAACGCGAAGGCGCCACGCGCACTGTTCAAGGCTTGCAAGTGACGCATTTGTTTTGATTGTTAAATTTTCTTGACGCCAATATTTCACGCAACCACTTGTTGTTTTTAACGTTTCTCTGTATGCTTTAAACGCTGCCTGACGAAGCCGTTCGCGGCGCGAAAAAATCAAAGTTCAGACCCCAAATCATGGTCTGTAAAGTCACACTGGGGGCCTAACTCGCAAGAGCGAGGATTAGTCCTGATTCTGGTGTGGCCTTTTTTTTCGCCCGAAACCGGCACATCGTGCAGCCAAGACGGAACTGCAATGCCCGTTCGCGGTGCGGACAGCGCAGAAAAATCCATAAGAAATAGCCGCGAAAGGAGTGTGGCCCGGTTAACAAAAAGGTGGAATGGCGAATGCGGAGTGCGGAATAAATATTCCGAATTCCAAATTCTGAATTCCAACTTCCAAAGGTCGGGCATAACGGACGGCGTGGGGCCAAAACGTCCCCGTCGTAAAAAGGAGAGCGAAAATGCATCTGGTAATTGAGGGACGGGGCGGCGACTGGCACAAACTGCAAGATTTGCCCGCATTGTATGAGTTGTTGGACACACTGCCGGGGCGGATTAACATGACCAAAATCATGCCGCCGATTGTTACCCGCTACGTCGGCGTGACACCGGAAGATTGGGGCATCAGCGGTTTCGTGATGATTGCAGAATCGCACATCTCCGTTCACACGTTTCCCGAAAGTGGCGAAGTTTCGATTGACGTGTTTTCCTGCAAGGAATTCGACCCAGCCAAAACCTGCGACATCTTGATGGAGCAATTCGGCTTGGCTTCGGTGGAAACTTGCGTGCTGCGTCGCGGTCTGGAATATGGACTCGAAACCACCATGCTGCCCACGCGCATGGCGAAACAGGTGACGGCTTACACACCAAACGTCACCCGCCCAGACGCCGCATTGGAATTGGCTGGCGTCGGTGCAGAGGAACTCTCCACCGCACTCAACGGTTATCATCCCAATGGTTACGAAACCAATGGCACGCCGTTGAACTAAAATTCACACCCCCAAAAGCCCGCACCTGTCAAAAGGTGCGGGCTTTTTGTTTTACTGGCGGTGAATTCACGCGCCATCTCATCCGATGAACCACCAATTTCTCCTTTGCACCCTTCTTCTTGCGCCTTCGCCGGCATTTGCCGCGCCTGCGCCGACGTATAACCGCGATGTGCGGCCTATTTTGTCGGATAAATGCTTCCCTTGCCATGGGCCGGACTCGGCCAAGCGCAAGGCAGGCTTGCGACTTGACCAACGAGAGAATGCCCTTGCCAAAGGCGCCTTTGTGCCGGGCGATGTCGTCAAAAGCGAACTCGTAAAACGCATCCTTTCGCACGACGAAAACGAAATTATGCCGCCGCCGGAAGCGAAATTAGAGCCGCTCAAAGCCTCGGAGATCGAAACGATCAAGCAATGGGTCAAAGCGGGCGCCAAATATGAGGCGCATTGGAGTTTTATCGCGCCGCAAGCGCCTAAAGTGCCCGCCGAAGGCGCGCTTTCGCCGATTGACAACTTCGTGCGCGCCACTTTAAAGCAGCGCGGCCTCAAGCCGCAGCCCAAAGCGTCGCGTGAAACGCTCATGCGCCGCCTGAGTTTTGATTTGACCGGACTGCCGCCTACGCCCGACGAGATTCGCGACTTTTTGGACGACAAATCGGCTAATTCTTACGAAAAAGTCGTGGATAAACTGCTGGCAAGCCCTCGTTACGGCGAACGAATGGCGACTGATTGGCTGGATTTGTCGCGTTACGCCGACAGTTATGGCTTCCAAGTTGACCGAGAACGCGATATGTGGATGTGGCGCGATTGGGTTATCAAGGCGTTCAACGAAAATTTGCCCTACGACAAGTTTGCAACGTGGCAGATTGCCGGAGATTTGCTGCCCAATGCCACTGATGAGCAGATTTTAGCCACTGCGTTTAACCGTTTGCATCAACAAGAAGCCGAAGGCGGCAGTGTCGAGGAGGAATATCGCGTTGAATACATCTCTGACCGTGTTCAAACCTTCTCGACGGCCTTTTTGGGGCTGACAAACGAGTGTGCGCGCTGCCACGATCACAAATTCGACCCGATTTCGCAAAAAGAATACTACCAACTGGGCGCTTATTTTCAGAACATAGACGAAGCGGGGCTGTATTCTTTCTTCACGCCGTCGCCGCCCACGCCCGCGCTCATGCTTTTGGACGAAAAAGGCAAGGCGCGACACGCCGAATTACTACAAAATATCGCCAAATTGGAAGCGCAAATCGCCCCAAACGAGGCGCAAATCGCTTCTTTCGAGGCTTGGATGAAAAATCGTCCGACAAATATCGAAATTCCGGGCGAAATCGGGCATTTTTCCTTCGAGGCACTCGATAAAGGCAAGTTGGCTAACGAAATCAGCGCCGATAAACCTGCCACTTTGAACGGCGAAAACAAAATTGTGCCCGGCAAAATCGGCAACGCCGTCGAGTTTTCCGGCGATGACGCCGTGGATTTGCCCTTTGGCAACTTTCAAAGGCATGAGCCGTTCTCTGTTGCCTTGTGGCTCAAAACGCCGGACGAAAAAGAGCGCGCGGTGGTTTTTCATCGTTCGCGGGCGTGGACAGATGCCGCCAGCCGGGGCTATGAATTGCTCATCGAAGGTGGCAAATTGAAGTGGTCGCTCATTCATTTCTGGCCCGGCAACGCCATTTCCATCGGGGATAAGAATAAATTGCCGCTCAACCAGTGGACACACGTCCTTGTCACCTACGATGGCTCCAGTCGCGCCGCCGGTTTGCACATTTATGTCAATGGTGCGCCGGTTGAAAGCGAAATTATCA
>JANMKN010000348.1:0-3512 GCA_031372065.1 Abditibacteriaceae bacterium
GCACGTTTTCATCAATTATCAAATGCGCGAGGGGAAAATCGAGAGGTTTTACCAATATATGCGCCGCAACCCACACTGGAAAATCGTTTATCAAGGCGAGGATGCTATTATTTGGCAAAGAAAATGACCTTCCAAAAAAAAATGAGCTGTGATGCTGTTTTTATCCGCACATGGCAAAAATAATGCATGGAAAAACGCGTGTTGCAAGGGAGATTTTCTCCTACGAGTAATCTGAGAAAAATGATTTTTCATGATTAACACACAACTCTCTGTGGTAAAATACCAACAGAGAGCGGCGAACGCTTTCGCGACAATTCATTAAAGCTGGGGAGGTGAATTGAATGATTAAACGGTTTTTTGCAGAAGAAGAAGGACAGACTCTGGTTGAGTATGGCTTGCTCATTTCATTGATCGCTCTTGTAGTGATCGCAGTGTTGACCCTGATGGGCAAGCGCATCTCCAACACCTTTAGTGCCGCTTCCAACCAGTTGAACAACTAATACTTGTTCAGACAAGCGTTGGACAAACGTCGTCCTGAAAGCCCGCTGCCACAGCGGGCTTTCTTGTTTTTGGGGCAGGGGCGGCTAAGGATGGCCTTGTTTGATTCGCTTCAATGCTTTGTTAATCCCCACAATTCAAGTGGCTATTTTCATGCATTAAGGCCACTCCAACGAAACAACGAACTCACGGCTAAACAACGAGCGTTCAGCTATAATAAAATTTAGCTGCCACAAAACCTTTGTGCCAGATGAAAAGCTGATTTATCTGGAAGTAAAAGGCTGTGCCCGACAGTTCATGACTCGTTAAAACCAATCGAACTCGCATCGCCGGCAATTTCAACGACATTACTTCTTTCTCGAAAAGGAGTTTTTGCATAGGCAAAGCGAGTTATCTTTTCAGGCAAGGAGGTGCAACGATGCTGAAACGTTGGATTTTTGAAGAAGAAGGCCAAACCTTGGTGGAATATGGTCTCTTGCTTGCTTTGCTTGCGCTTGTGGTGGTGGCAGCGGTGACTGTGATGGGAAAAAGTATAATCACCAACTACAACAACTCGAACAACAAATTGCCCGGTGGTTAGCCAAAACGACCTCTCTGGCTGCGCAAACCCACAGGCATCACTTGCTGTGTAGCTCGCGTCAGCGATTGCCTTCATCTCAGTCATGCCGAATTCAAGCGCCTTCGCTATTGTGCGAAGGCGTTTGTTGTATGTCTGCGATTTTGTCGGTCATTTGAACAAGGCCGATGCCTATATCGCGCAAAAGCAATGGGATAAAGCGTTTTTAACGTTAGTAAGTCTGCCTCTCATGGCATAACACGGATGAGAACTGGAAGGCGGCTGCAAAGCAGGATTCCTGATTTGAAACTGCCATTGCGTCTTGTTGCGCTCCATTCGCTTGAGCATCTCATACGCACCTATTCGATGAATAAAGCATTGGTTATAGTTCCAACATATAATGAGCGAGATAATCTCCCTTCTCTTGCCCAACGGCTTTTGAACCTTTCCCGCCCGGTGGACATACTCGTGGTAGATGACAATTCGCCTGATGGGACAGGCAAACTGGCCGACGAGTTCGCAGAGAAACATCCCCAAATTCACGTTCTGCATCGTCCGCAAAAGGCCGGACTGGGGCGTGCCTATATTACTGGTTTCATGTGGGCGATAGAACAGGGTTACGATTTTGTAATCGAGATGGACGCGGACTTCTCGCATAATCCCGACGATGTGCCGCGATTGATTGAGGCTGTGGAGCAGAGCGCGGACTGCGCCATCGGATCGCGTTATGTTGGCGGCAGTCGCATTATCAACTGGCCAAGGTCGCGACTGATGCTGAGCAAGTGCGCTGCGATTTATGTGTTCTGCATTACTGGTATGCGCATTGCCGATCCGACGGGAGGGTTCAAATGCTTTACGCAACGCGCGCTCAAAGCGGCGAATCTCAAAGAACTTCAGTCAAACGGATACAGCTTCCAGATAGAGATGAATCATCGTCTCTGGCGGCAGGGTTACAAGATTGTGGAGGTGCCGATCATTTTCACTGAGCGTGCGCAAGGTCATTCGAAGATGTCCAAACACATCATTTGGGAGGCGCTGTTTATGGTGTGGAAACTCTGGTTCCAGAACGGCCTTCGCCGTAGTCCGCGAATATAATTTGCGAAGACTACGACAAAATTGCTGGGAGCGATTTAGAAAGTTTTACGATGAAATAGAACGTATGAAACAGCGAAGTTGTTTGGGGAGTTCAGTATGCTATGAAGAGGAACATTCGCAGCGCATATCCAAAGGCTCGGTGTAGGCAAAAAAGTTACACTGACCCATTCAAATACTCCACTACTTGCGGCGGCGTTCTTTATTTCGCCGCAAAATCCTCGAAAATTTCAGCGCATGGACTCACGCTTAATTGCGTTTATCACCAAATTATATTTGCCGATTTTGATGGTGTTGTGCTTTGCGTTTTCGTGGCAACCATTGCGTGGCATAGATGATTTCTGGGCGCACGCCGCTATCGGGCGCTGGATAGTGCAAAATGGGCGTGTGCCTCACGAAACTTTGTTTCTTTGGGGGCCGGGCACGCCGGTGCCGTGGATTTACCATGATTGGCTGAGTCAACTGCTTTTCTTCAAGTGTCTTGACGGTGTTGACTTGCAAACGGGCGCTGCGCGTGCCTTGCTCCTCACTTTTTCTGTATCGCTCATCATTCCGATTTGGTTGTGGTTTCTCTGGACGCGGCGTTCGCGCATAACAGTGCTAACGCCGTTTTTGTTTGTAATTATGTTGTGGTGCTTTTCACCGCGCATTCATCCGCGTGGTGAATTATTTAGCAACCTTTTCTTGCTCATATTAATGACGTTTTTATTGGTCTGGACAGAGAGGCGTGACATATCGCAGGTTTCTCCAAACGGCTTGCCAGATCGTTTATTACTGCGTATTTCAGGCGTGATTTTACTGTTCGTGATTTGGGCGAATTTCCATGGCGGCGTGGCAACAGGTTTGGTTTTTATTGCGCTGACAATCGCAGGCGAAGGCATTCAAGATTGGAAAGAAAAACGCTCGCTGCGTCCAACATTATTGCTCTGCGGGGTTCTATTACTTTGTGTTTTGGCGATCAATATCAATCCGTATGGCACGCATTATTGGGCCTCGCTCAGTGAAGTGCGCAGCAAAAAATTTACTTACATTGATGAATGGCAAAATATCTTTAAAAATCCAGCCATGCCACCAGATGCGATTCTTGTGACGGGTTTGATGGCATTGATCTCAATAAATGCTTGGCTTAACAGTCCACGCCGGCGTATAGCGCATTTGTTTTGGCTGTTGTTTGCCATTGTTTCGTATGTTTTGGCGCGTCGCCAGATTGCTCAAATGGCTCACGTTTGCCTACTCGTCGTGGCCGCAAATGCTGCGGCTTTGGATACCAAACGTTTTTGGATGTTACTGCGCCCGCCCCGCAAAAATGCGTCTAAAAACTCTGACTCCAACGCACAAACTTGGCCTGTTGAACCTCCCGAACGAG
>JANMKN010000401.1:0-20550 GCA_031372065.1 Abditibacteriaceae bacterium
CACCACTCGAAACAAACAAAGTGTCTGGATAAGCCTCAGAAAAAACATTGTTAAAAACTTTCGCGTCCAGCCCTCTTTCTGTACCTCCCATGCCGGGTTTATCACGTCCCTCACAGTATATAATTCGTTTTGGGGAAACTAATCCTGTTAAATCGTCCAGAGCCGTCTCAAAAATTCGTGTCCATTGCGCGCGATTCTTAACGGCGGGCTTAAGAATTTGTGGCTCTGACGCCCAATTGGTATTAGGCGGAAAGTAGATGAGTTGGCATTCGTCTCTTAATTCATCTTGCAGTGCTCGCAAAAAGCCGATGCTGTGTGTCGCTACCCATATTTGGCAATTTGCCCCTACCAGTTTATTGATTTCTAACAGCAAATTCTTTTGAATGGATGTATTAATATGTAGTTCAGGTTCATCAATCAGAAAAACAGTGTCGTCAAATTCTTCCTGTCGCAAATAAAGGTCGAGCAATATATCTACGACTTCTTTTTCACCAGAAGATAAAACATTAAATTCAAATTCTGCCGCATAGTCAGGTTTCTTGAAATACAAAGTCCCTTTTGATGCCTCAATGTTTCCTAAATTCGTTATCTGCAAATTAAGGCAGTTTCCAATGGCGCGGTTTAAATCGCCAATGATTTTGATCTTGGCTTCACTGGGTTTACAATCTCGTTCTTCAAGATATGTATTGTATTTAATATTCAAACGCCTATAGTTCATTTCCATTTTCTCATCTATATCGGCACAAAAACTTGCACCGTAATTATTAGCACGAATATCACCGACAGCCGTGGTCTGAGTAATCTTAAGGTTGGTGTTATAGCGATAGGGGCTACGGAATGAGAAAATGGTATTTTGTTTTCCTGCTCTTTGCTTCAAGTCATACACTTCCCTAAATTCTCCTTTGTCGAACTCTACTACTAAATTGGTATAGTTGAAATCCGGCGCTTTATGCATTGAATGATAATTATAGTCTTTGCCTCCAATATTCCCAATCACATTGTATGCATTGTTGACATAGAGCATACCGTCAAAAACACTACTTTTCCCACAACCATTGGCGCCAACCAACGCAACGATTCTTTTGGGATTTTCTCCCAAAAGAATCGTTAAATCGTGAAAACGCTTATAGCCATGTTTCAACTGAATCTTCTTAATTTTCATTTTCGTGATGATTCTGTAAGAGTAGATTTTATCCTTAACCCCTACTCTAAATCATTTCCTAATCAATTCACATTCGGCAAACCGAGAAAGTCGCGGGCGTTGGTGTAACAGATGTTTTTCACCATCGCGCCGACGAGTTCGTAATCGTCGGGCAGTTCGCCGTTTTCCATGTCGCGTCCGATGAGATTACACAGCACGCGGCGGAAATATTCGTGGCGGGTGAACGAGAGGAACGAGCGCGAATCGGTCAGCATTCCGATGAAACGCGAAAGCAAACCGTTATTGGAAAGCGCGTTGATTTGCCATTCCATCGCTTCTTTTTGGTCGAGGAACCACCAGCCGGAGCCGAACTGAATTTTGCCGGGAATCGTGCCGTCTTGAAAGTTGCCGATCATCGTGGCAAAGACGTAATTGTCCGCCGGATTGAGGTTATACAACACGATTTTCGGCAGGGCGTTTTCCTGCGCTAATTTATCAAGATAGGCGGTTAAAGTTTCGGCCTGTCGCCAATCGCCGATGGAATCGAAACCGGTGTCCGGCCCCAATTCGCGCAAGGCTTTGGAATTGTTGCTGCGTTGCGCGCCGATGTGCATTTGCTTTGTCCAGCCGCGTTTGGCATCGAGTTGTCCTAAAAACAGCATCAAATAGGCGGCAAAACGCGCGTGTTCTTCGGTTGTGGCGGCTTGGCCGTCAAAGGCACGCGCAAAAATCTGTTTCGCTTCGCTTTCGGTCGGGAAATCGGCGTAGCAATAAGATAAACCATGATCGGAAAGGCGCGCGCCAAATTCGTGAAAGTCATCGTGGCGCTTTTGCAAAGCGTCGAGCATATCGCCGAGGTTGGAAATTTCTACGTTGCTGCTTAGTGTCAACTTTTGCAGCCACGGTTTTAAAACATCGGGTTGATGCACGGCAAAGGCTTTGTCGGGCCGAAAGGTCGGATAAACGCGCGTGGCAAACCCAGATTCAGCAATGCTTTTGTGGTCGTCGAATGGTTCTGCGGGGTCGTCGGTGGTGCAAAGGGCGCGCACTTTGAAATGCGTCAAAATGCCCTGCGTTGTCATGTCCGGCGCTTGCAGGCGCTCGTTGGCCCGTTCCCAAATGGCGGGCGCAGTTTTTTCGTCCAGCAGTTCATCAATGCCGAAATAGCGCTTCAATTCCAAATGCGTCCAGTGATAAAGCGGGTTGCGCAGCGTGGCGGGGACGGTTTTGGCCCACGCCATGAACTTTTCATAGGGCGCGGCGTTGCCGGTGACAAGGTTTTCACTCATGCCGTTGGCCCGCAGGGCGCGCCATTTATAATGGTCGCCTTCGAGCCAGATTTCAAACAAGTTTGCGAACTGGCGATTGCGCGCGATGTCGCCCGGCGGCAAGTGATTGTGATAATCGAGAATCGGCTGCTCTTCGGCAAATTCGTGATACAAGCGCCGCGCCGCTTTTGTTTGCAGCAAAAAATCGTCGTGAATAAAACTCATGAAAACCGCTTTCATTCAATGGAATCTGCAACGCAGTATAATGGTTGATTCTTGGGCGCGCTCCATTTTAAGAAACCCCATTGCAATGCAATCAACAACAAAATCACGGCCATGCAAGCCGGAAAATACGCTGTCGGCTCACGAAAATAACGCATACTCGATTCGCTCACTAACATTCCGAGAATCGTTCCCACGCCCACCATTGCTTCGTTGATACCAACAGTGCGCGAACTGCGCAAATCGTTGCTGACGTAATACACGCACGAGAAGAACATGAATCCAAACAGCACACCCAAAACCAAAAGCATTGCTGCGGAAACCCACAACGACGGCACCTGCCACAAGGCTGCTAACGCCAACACCACGATCAACTGCACCGCCACCACCGGCTCTGGGCGATACAACAAATGCCGCGCCTTGTGGCACGCGTAACCACTGACCGCCTGCGCGCTGAACATCAAAAATAAAAGGCAGCCCGCCACCCACGGCGGGCTGTGATTCTCCGCATAAAACTTGGGAATAAAGGTCGTCAGCGGACGCTGGCTCAGATTCGCGCTCAGGCAAAGCATCCAGCCAATCATGACATAGCGGCTGTCCACCGCACGCAGGCGCGCGGTTATCAATTCTTGGTCAATATCCTCAATCGCGGCATCGGATGAATCGTGCCTTGCATCGCGAGGTTTATGCGTGATGCCCAGAAGAAGAATCAGTCCACACGCCAAAACGGTGAAGACAGCCAAGGCCAAAGGGCCACCAAAATCTTTTAGAAATCCGCCCGATAAAACACCACAAGCCACACCCGCGCTCCACGCGATGGTATAACGCGCAATCGCTAAAGTTAACGAACCGGACGGCGCTTCTCCGCGCATAAAAGTCTGAAAACTATTGAAAGCCGAGGCCGTTACAATGCCAAAAACTGAAAACAGGGCTAAAGTCGGCCCAAAGGTGCGCGTGAAAAAGAGCGGCACGGCAAGCAGCATCAGCGCTACAATAGACGACAGAAAAATTCGCCGGGCATTACCGCGATGCAATAGGCGCCCGATTGTCAAACAAGCCACCAGATAAACGCTGCTGTAACTGACCATGAACAGGGCCGCCTGCTGGTTGCTGAGATGCATTTCGCGGCCTGCCGCATCGGCGAGGCGCAGCATCACTAAAAATAAAACCAAATCAATCAAAAACGGGAACAAGTAAATTTTCATCAGGAGCAAAAGCCAAATCGCTGGGAGTATAATGAATAGCGCCAGCCAAAGAACCCGCGAATGAATTCGCAGGCAAATTATGAAACCTTTTATTCTTTTCCTTTTCGCCGCGCTGTTTTCGCTTGTCCCGGCGTGCCACGCCGCTGAAAAAGCGCCCGACAAACCCATAAAATTGGCTTTCATCGGCGCCAGCATCACGGCGGGTTATGGCACGCAAAATCACGAGCGCGATTCGTATCCGGCGCAATTGGCGCGAATGCTGGGCGAGGCTTGGCAGATACGCAATTTCGGCGTCAGCGCCACGACGCTGATTCACAGCGGCGACGTGCCTTATATTGGCACCGCGTCTTATAAAAACGCGCTGGATTACGCGCCCGATGTTTTGGTGATTGACCTTGGCGGCAACGATAGCAAGCCGCAAAATTACGAAGCGCACCCGCAAGACTTTGTGCGCGATTACAAAGCGATGGTCGAAGCGTTTCGCAAAGCCAATACGCAGGTTAAAATTTACGCTGCCCTGCCCGTCCCGGCTTTCCCTGAAAACTTCGGCATCCGCGACCAAATTATCGTCGAAAAAATCATTCCCGCCATCCAGCAAGCCGCCAAAGAAGCAAATCTTTCTGTCATAGATTTGCACACGCCGATGCTGGGTCGCGCAGGGGATTTCGCCGACAAAGTCCATCCCAACGAAGCGGGCACGAAAACTTTAGCTGAAACGATTTACGAAGTTTTCAAGAAAGATTTTCCGGCCACGATGGTGGAGAAATAAATGTTGTCCTGTTGTTTTTAACGAAAAGACGGTTTTCAAAAATTCCCGTCTTTCCGCCTTCCCGTCTTTCCGTTAAAAAATCCCTAAAATCACCAGATTCAATGCAAAAACTTTTTGAAGATTATCAATTTGGGCCAGAGGAAAAAGCGCAATTAGACCGCGACGGGCATTTTTGCCTGCCCACCATTCTCACTTTAGCAGCGCGCGAAAATTTGATTGCATCATTAGCACGCGTTCTGGAAATGCCCGATTCCGAAGAATTCCATCCGAATCACTACGCGGCAGAACTTGACGATTACTTGGCGTCCCTGATTGCGCATCCTCAAATGTTGGAATTGGCGCGCAAAGTTTTGGGCGAAGAAATTCGCTACGATCATTGCGTTGATCTCAGCCGCAAAGGTGGCTTTGGAGGTCAGCCGTGGCACAGTCACAGTTATGCCGAAGTTCAACCGGAACTGGGTTTCCTACGCATTTTCTTTTATGTCAACGGCTTCCAAAAAGGTGATGGCGCTTTAAAAGTCGTGCCGGGCAGCCACGTTTTTCGTGATGCCGACATCAAAGCCCAAACTGACGCCGATTTGCAAATTGGTTGGCTGCGCGATAAAAAACATCGCGCCACTAATGAGCCGCTGCACATCGAAGAATTGGAAGTGCCACCCGGCAGCGTGATTTTGATGTGGACGCACGCGGCGCACGCTGTCAGCCCGCGCCGCGAAAACAGCGACACACGCTGGACGGTGGTTTATGCTTACCGCAATCCCGGCGCGCCCTCTCATGCGCGTTGGATAAGCGAAGCGTTTGAAAAAAGTCCGCCGCAAGGCGCCGAGCCGTTGATGAGTTTGTATTGAAAGGAACCCCATGAAAGCACTGGTTTACACCGCGTTAAAAACGCTAAAAATGCAGGAAATGGCCGCGCCGACAGCAGGCGAAGGCGAAGTATTAGTGCGCGTGCGTGCGACAGGCATTTGCGGCTCGGATGTGCATGGTTTTTTGGGACTGCAAAAGCGCCGTCAACCGGGCCTTGTTCTGGGCCATGAAACAATGGGCGAAGTGCAGGAAGTCGGCAAAGGCGTGGATGAATCGCTGATTGGCAAGCGCGTTTCGGTTAATCCGATGCTGGCCTGCCACCAATGCCGCGCGTGCAGCGAAGGTCGCCACAATGTTTGCGCGAATTGGGAACTGATCGGCATGGATCGAAAAAACGGTGCGTTTGCCGAATGGGTCGCGGTTCCGGTTCGCAATGTTCACGTTTTGCCCGATCATGTCAGCGACAGCGCCGCTGTGATGATTGAACCGCTCGCCAATGCTTTTCATTTGGTGAATCACATTCCCGCGCACGCCGGGCTTTTGCCGACAGCGGTCATTTTTGGCTGCGGCACTTTAGGCGCGGCGATTTTAGCTGTCGCCAAAGCGCGCGGAGTGCAAATCATCGCGCAAATAGAACCGAATCCGCAACGCGCCGAGGCCGCCAAGCAACTCGGCGCGCCCTTAGTGTTAAATCCACGCGAAGTGGATGTCGTCGCGAAAATTATGACGCTAACCGAGGGACGAGGCGTGGATGTGGCAATGGACGCCGTTGGCTTGCAAGTCACGCGCGATGCTTGTGCGCACGGCGTCACGCGCGGTGGCACGGCGCTGCTTTTGGGTTTGGATGAAGACAAAACAACTTTCGATTTCAGTTTGATTTTGCGCCGCGAAGTGCGCTTGCAATGCTCATATTGCTACGCCGAACGCGACTTTGCTGCCGCTTTTAATTTCGTGTGCAGCGGCGCGGCAGACTTTTCAAAATGGACAGATGTTTTGCCGCTCGAACAAGGCCAAAGCGCGTTTGAACGCTTGATTCATAATCCCGAAGACCGCCTTAAAATCGTTTTGCAACCATGAAATTTACTTTGCTGATGTTTTTGTGCCTCATGGCATCGCTGTTTTCGAAGGCAACGGCTCAAACACCCAAAATTGTCGCTTATGTGCCCAATTGGATTGATTTAAAGTCGTTTGCAGGCACCATTGATTACGCGAAAATTACGCACATCAATATCGCTTTCGAAAACCCGACCAACGATAGCGGCGATTTGTCGTTCAACAAGCAAAACCAAGCACTGATTGCCAAAGCGCATGAACACAAAGTGCAAGTTTTGGTTTCTATCGGCGGCGGCTCGGCATCGGGCGATAAAGAATTGAAGCAGCGTTATTTCGACTTAATGGGCGTCCAAAAACGCGCCGCTTTTGCGGCGAAATTAGCCGCTTATGTAGTCGAACACAATTTCGATGGTCTGGATGTGGACATAGAAGGCCCCTCCATCAACAAAGACTATGGCGCGTTCGTTGAGGAACTGTCCAAAGCAGTGAAAGCGCGTGAAAAACTGCTAACAGCGGCGCTTTCGCAAGGTTATGGCGGCAATAAAGTGCCCGATTCGGTTTTTGAAAAATTTGATTTAGTCAACATCATGGCTTATGATGGCGCAGGCCCCTGGGATAAAAACGCGCCCGGCCAGCATTCTTCGCTGGAATTCGCCAAAAGCAACGTGGATTATTGGCTGAAACGCGGTTTGCCGAAAGAAAAAGCCGTTTTGGGCGTGCCGTTTTATGGTTATGGTTTTGGCGACGCGTTTCGCAATCGGGATTATTCGTATGCCGAAATCGTCAATGCTTTCCCCGGCGCGGAGACTGGCGATGAAGCAGGCAACCGCATCTGGTTCAACGGCATTCCGACGATTAAAGCCAAAGCGCAATTCGTGAAAGAGGAAGGCTTGGCTGGAATTATGATTTGGTCGCTGGATTATGATGTGCCCGGCGAGAAATCGCTACTCTCAGCCATTTACGAGACGCTGAACGCCAAGAATTAACCGCCGATAATAAACGCGGCGCTTACTCCACCTTCAGGCCATTTGAGCTTTTAGAAGACGCGCCACCGTAGGCTTGGAAAATGCGGCCTTGTGCGCGGATTTTGGATTCATCCACAGTTTCCTTGGCCGACACAGGCACCGACACAATTTGCATATTGCCGTCGCTGACATAGCGCTCGCTGGGGTTGGCCTCGAAATATTTGAGCCAATATTCCAGCGTGCCGGGTTGTTTGGCAGCGCGAGCATTGGGCGTAATGCGCTCCAAACGCACCGCATTAAAGGCGCAGTGAGATTGTGAGGAAAGCTTGGCATCATTGCGCGTAATGGGCGACAGCACCGGGCGCCACGCCGCCAAGAACACAGCCTTGTGGCTATAATTCACGCCGCCGCTGGAACCGGAGAGCAGCACTTTGCGTGCGGCTTCGGCGCGCGGCAATTTGCCATAGGGCAGTGCGAAAACCTGCATCGTGGCTTCCGGTGCAATGGCCGTGATGTCGCGCCGCGCCGTTGCTAATTCCCACTGCACCTTCCCGGCGTTCATACCGCGCATATTAGAATGCGTCGAGGTGTGATTGGCGATTTCATAACCGTTCTTGAGCAGAAACGAGAACTTCTCGCTCACGCCTTCGGCCTGTCCGAACGGGTTGCCATTAGTTCCTTCTTTGGGCAAAACGAAAAACGTTGCTTTGGTCGCCCAATCGGGATGCTGCTCATGAAACTTCTGTAGGATGCCAACACCGCAATCGCGGTCAATCACAGTCTGCCCACTGGCGCCCGCTTTCAGATGAAATTGCGTTGGGAGTGCATCATCGAAGGTAATGACGATGGGCGTTTTGCCCGGCGGCACGTCCATGCGGTTTTCTACAAGCTCCGAAGCCGTCACGGGGCGATAGCCTTGCGCATAAAGCGTCGCCAAATCTTTACGGAAGGAATCGGGACGGCGATTCAAATCGTTATCCGCTTCTTTTGGCTCTATGCGGTGATACATTAGCACCATTACCGCGCCCGCTTCGTTGGGCTTGTATTTCTGCAAATCGCCCTCGCTGATGCGTGCCGGCGTCGGTTTGGGCGTTGGCTGCGCCGGAGGCGCAGTGCCGGGACGATTGCAGCCACTCGTAGTGAAAATTAACAACAAACCTGTCAAAGCCGGGCCAAGCACGCGCCGTGCCAGCCGAGAATACAGCCGATTATGAACACTTGAAAACTGAGAGTTGAGGGTGGAGACGAGAGAGCGCATTGATTTGGAAGTCTCTCTGTAGTCTCACCGTATTACAAGGGGATGAGAGGCAGACAATTCGGCCTCTTATTGAATCGTTCCGATGTGTGCTTATCCATTAGGATTTTTGAGAGCGGGACTAACGCACCCTTCAATCGAGTTGGTTCTGGCCCCCGCTGTCTGCACGATGGGAAGGTGTGTCAGCCCTGCTCTCCAAGGCGAATTTACTTTGTTGGATTAACCCGAACCATCATCGTTGAGAATGGTGCCGGTGCCTCGCGCATTGCCGATAGTGGCGTTTGTGGGCGCAGATAATAACAGGAAAAGCGTCTCGTCGCCTTCGGCCTGCGTGTCGCCATTGATTGCCACATAGATATTGCGGTTCAAGGCGGCGCCCGGCACGAAAGTAAGAGTGCCATTTTTTGCCGCATAATCGCTGGTAGAGCGCGCCACGCCATCCGCCGTGGCAAATTTTACCGTTACAGTTTGACCGCTGGCCGCAGACAAACTTGCTTTAAAGACTAAAGATTTCGTGCCGCTATTGCCCTCGGCGATGCTCACATTAGTGACTGTAATGGACGGGGCGCGGTCATCGTTCAGAATCGTGCCAAGCGCCTGCAACGACCCAGAGGACGTCCCGGCAATCGTGGCTGCCACGGGGCTGGTCAGGTCTACGAAAAACGTCTCGTTGGCTTCATTTAGCACATCGCCGTTAATGAAAACGCGCGCATAAGCAAACGAATTTCCTGTGGTAAAGGCGATTTGTGTGGGCGCAACAGCGACATAATCGTCGCCCGCTGATGCGGTGCCATCGGCTGTAGCAAAAGTCGCTTTGACCAATTGCCCACTGGGCGCCGAAAGTTTCAAGCGGAAAGAAGCGACACGCTGCCCGCTGTTGCCTTCGCCGATGCTCACATCGTCAATCGTGATTGATGGAATCGGATCGTTGTCCACAATGGTGCCAATGCCACGGCCACGCCCGATGGAACAATTGACAGGCGAAGAAAGAAGCACAAAAAACGTCTCGTTGATTTCGTTAAACAAATCGCCCTTGATAGGCACGCTAAAGGTGTGACTTACCTCGCCGGGATTGTAAACCAGACGGGCGCCACCGCTGGTATAGTCGCCGGGCGAATGCGCCGAACCATTCGACGGAATGGCGTTAATGCTAATGGTTTGACTGCTTGCTTTTGAAAGCGTAATAGTAAAAGTCGCGTTCTGAGTGCCGGAATCGCCTTCGGTTACGGCCACATCATCAATTGCGACAGAGGGATTGCCCGAACTGGTATTCACCGTAAAATTGGCGGTGCTGGTGGCTGTGCCATCGGGAGTAGTCACGCTGATTTTGCCAGTTGTCACACCGGCGGGCGCGGTGGCGCTGATCTGTGTGTTGGAATTGACCGTAAAAGTGGCCGCTGTGCCGTTGAATTTCACCTGCGTGGCGCCTGTGAAGTTGAGACCTGTAATTGTGACCACTGTGCCTGCGATTCCACTGGTGGGCGTGAAACTGGTAATCGCCGGACCGGGATTGACGGTAATGCTCACCGTTGCAGTATTGCTGTTGGCCGCTCCGTCATTGGCGCGAAACGTGAAACTATCCGCGCCCGAATAATTAGTCGTCGGTGTGTAAGTGAGATTCGGGGCCGTGCCCGACAAACTGCCATGCGTTGGCGAGGCCACAATCGTATAAGTCAAGGCACTATTTTCTACATCCGTAGCCTGAAGCGTTATCGCCTTGGCCGTATTGAAATTCGTCGTCACCGATTGATTTTGCGCTACGGGAGCATCGTTCACAGCGTTCACCGTTAAAGTGAATTGCGAAGTGGCAGTGAGAGCGCCATCGCTGACAGTGAGCGTAATATCTGCACTTCCACTTTGATCGGCAGCAGGCGTGAGGGTGACCGTGCGATTGGTGCCACTGCCACCTAAGACGATGCTACTTAAAGGCAGCAGCGTGGTGTTAGAAGAGGATCGTGTTACAGTCAGAGCATTGGGCGTTTCCGTATCGTTGACTGTAAAAGTAAGCGGGCCTTTAACCGTATCTTCGTTGGTGGTTTGGTTGGCAATAGCGCTAACTGCGGGCGCTGTGTTAGCAGGCGCCTCCTTGCGCAATAAAATGTCTTTGCCGCTGGCGCCACCAACATAAGTAATTGTTAAATCAACGCCGTTGACTGTAACAATGTCGCCTTCGTTAAGCGCAGTGCCATTACCTCTGGACAACAATCCAGTGCGCAAACCACCGGACAATTGCATCAGCGTGAATTCGTCACCGGCTGCGGCTGAAAAATTGGCTGGGAAATCCAGTTGTAGTTTGGTATTCGTCAACTGCACATCTCCAGCATTGATGTTCAGTTTGTTCGTGGTGCCACCGCCGATGAACAGCTTAAGTGTGCTGTCTGTGATCACGATTTGGTCGCCCGCGCGCGTGGCGGCAATGGAAAGTGTTCCAACTGGATTAATGGTAGCCGATTGGAACAAAATGGATTGCGTATTTGCGCCTGCACCCGATGCTGTCACATAACCAAAGCCCGTAAAAAGGCCGCCCAAGGCAGAATCTCCAACGACAGGCCCATTGACATTAAAAGTCACGGTTTCAATGCCGCCGCCCTGCATATTAAGAATCCCCGTCTTGTCGATGAGAACAAATGCAGTATTTGCCGAACAAGAGTTGTCAGGCAGCAAAAGACCATCAGGGTCCATGCGCAAAGTTTGCGTTTGGGTAATCGTGCCGTCATTAGCGCCAAAGGTAACGTTACCCACACCGGCTTCGGTGGTGTTGACGACATATTCCAAACTGGGTGTGCCGCTGCCATCGGGCGCGAAAGTAAAAGCATCACCACCGCACGCCATTGCTAAACGAATAGTCATCAGCAGCGCCGCGACGACAAGAAGTGACCTTTGCCAATGCCCGATAAAGTTGCGTTTCTCCATAAAAACTCCACCATCAGACTTGCAGAGCAAGTTGTTAAAATCTTCCGGTATAACCGGCCACTAACCGGCGCCCCTCTGTTGGGACATCATTGAAAATGATTCTCTGACTGTCGAAAACATTCAACACCGACAGAAAAACTTCGTGCTTGACCGATGATTCTTTCGCCAGAGTCAGATCAACATAAGTTTTGGCCGGGAATCGAGGACGTGGCCCTCCACCAGCAGTGCCCATATCATCAAAAAATGAACCAATGCGGTTGATTTGCAAACCGAGTTTAGTTCCAGATGCGTTGACATAATTTAAGCCCACAGCCGCCTGATTATTGGGATGATAAGGCAGCGTCTGCCCCTTGACAGCAACGCCGGGAGTGTTGCCCGTCGTTTTGTTAACGGCGAGCAACGCCTGTCCGAAAAGGCTGCGCGTAAAGCTGTGTTCAAAGCGAATTCCGGCTCCTGTGCGTTTGACATCTGTCAACAACAACTCACGCGAAACATTGTTGCCAGAATTGGGATTGCTGAAGCCGGACACATTATATTTGGTTGAATCTGCTGTGGTGCGAAACAAAAAGAATTTCAGAAACGAACCCGGCCCGAAATAATGTTCCGCATCTACTTCGTAAGACTTCATGTCATCAGGCAAGCCAAAGGGCAAAGTTTGATCTTCCGTTGAAGTATTGCTATCCACAGGAATAAAAATGCTGGTTGCCACATCCGTTGAGCGATGATTGGTGATGAAGCGCAGTTGCGTTTTGGGAGTGAGTTGGTAATTGGCGACCAAACTCGGCATCACGTCAGAATCTTTACTGCGCTCTGGCGCAAGATCAAAACGCGGCAGTGTAGGCGAAAGCGATGTAAAGATGGAATCAATGGCGACTTTTTGCTTTTGGTAGCGCAGTTGTCCGGCAAATGAAAGTCGTTGGCCTAAACGCTGCCCCAATTGCAAATAGGCGATGTCGGTATCTACCAAATTGGGTTGCACCAAAATGCCCAAGTCCTCTTTGAGGCCAATCGCATTGCTAAAAAGTTGGGTAGTTTTTTGCCGCGTGCGCAATTGGGTTGCGCCCACTGTAAATAAGCCCGTTGAAGATGATAAAAAGTTCGTTGGCAAATCCAAGCGGACTTCGCGCGACACCACATCGGCGCGCCGTAAACTTTGCGGCACGTTGATGAGAGAAATCGCCTTCGATCCGCGAAACGACGAATCCCGCCCCGGATTAAAACGATCATCACGGCTGACGAAATCACGATAACCGGCCCATAAATAGGCTTGTCGCGCAATACGTTTGCGTCCGCCCAAAACAGCTTCATTCAAGCGAATCTTGTTACGGTCATCAAGGACGGGTTTGGTAAGTGTGCCGGGTAAGCCTTCGGAGATTTCGAGATGTGTGAGATTCAGGTAAGCATTGGTTTTCGGGTTGATGCTGTAAGTCAAGTTTTGATCGGCGACAAAACGCCCCGCATCGTCATTAGCACGTTCACCTTTGTCTTGTCGCTGTTCGATGCTGCCAATCGCATTAAAATCGCCGTCCAAAGCGCGGTCACGATGCTTCAAGTTGGCATTCCAATTTCGGCTACCACCCGCAGCGGTTGCTTCGGTATTGATGCCGCCACGCAGCAACTGCTCAGAAATTGCGGGATCAAGTAAAAATGCTTGGCGCGTGCCAATGTCTTGCGTGCGTTGTGTTGCGCGCGGATCGCCTTCGACGAGTTGCTGCGAAAACTGAGCTAACGCAAACGCATTTTGCGGGTCAAGCGCCAATGCTGTGCGCAATTCGCGTTGCGACTGCGAATTCAGGCCACTAAACGAATAAATCTGCCCTAAAACTGCGTGATATTGCGCTATTTGCGGCGCTAATTGAACGGCTTTTTGCCCTGCGCTAATGGCTAAATCCAAACGGTTGGCATCTAAGGCCACTTTTGCCAAACCAGCATACGCCAAGGCACTTGGCGCTTGTTTAATGGCGTCCTGAAACATCTTAATCGCTTTGGGATAATCCGCCTGCTCGTAATAAAATTCGCCCAAAGCTGACAACACGTCTTTGTTGCCGGGCAAACGCGCTTGAACATCAGTTAAAACCGCGATAGCTTCGGTTTTGCGGCCCATGCGTGTGTAAACGCGCGCCAAGCCTGCCGCTGCGGGCAAATAATCGGGCGCGAGACGCAAACTTTCTTTTAAATCGCTGACGGCATGACGATAATCGCGGCGCTGCGCCCCAGCGATTCCCAACAAATAATGCGCGGGCGCCAATTGCGGGTCAAGCGCGACGGCTTGCGCCGCCATGCGCTGTGCGCCGTCCACATCGCCGCGTGCCAATAATGCCTGTCCCAGTGCCACGCGCGCCGCAGGGGAATTTGGACTTAATGCAGCGGCCAAACGTGCTTCGCGCTCGGACTGTTGTGCATCGCCGCCATAAAAATAGGCCAATGCCAAATTGCCATGCGCCAAGGCCGAAAAGGGCGCCATTTTCGTCGCCATTTGTCCTTGGTTGATAGCTAAAGCACCATTCGATTGCGCCACAGCCACTAAAGCCAACCACGCGTGCGCCTGATAATGATAAGCCGCCGCTTCGCCTTGCAGCGCGGCCTCGAAAGCCGCTTTCGCTTCGTTCGATTTGGCAGGCTGGCGCATCAAAGCCAAACCTAAGGCAATGTTGGCTTCAGCGCTTTTTTTATCGGTGGCGAGCGCGCGTTCGGCAATTGTTTGCGCTTCTTGCGGACGATTTTGCGCCAATCGCAATTGCGCGGCACCAATCAATGCCGGGACGTAATTTGCGTTTGCTTGCAACGCCATCTCAAAAGCGCGCTGCGCTTCGTCGAAACTACTTAATTCAAAATGGGCGTAGCCAAGACGCGTTAAAGTCGAAGTTTGACGCGGCGCAATTTGATCGGCGCGCTGCCAAGTAGACAGTGCTTTTGCAAAATCGCCGGCGTCGAATAATGCATCGCCGTATTGCAAATTGCTTTCAGCGCTATCTGGCTGCGCGGCGACTTCTTTAGCGCGGCGCGCGATTTCGGAGGCCAACGCCGTGCGGATGCCGGGCGTGTCGGTGAAAAATTTCTCGCGCGGAATGACGGCCTGATCAAGATCAAACGTCCATTCAATAATTAAACCGGCATTGGGAACGGTGACAGGTGTGGTCGGCGCCGCATCGGGGCGTGCAGTGCTTTGCTGCGAAGTGCTGACCACCGTCGCGCCGAATTTGTTATAAAAATCCACTTCGCCATCCACAACGGTTAGCGTGGTGGCGCCGTCTTCGGCGATGCTCAAATTGATGACGGTGCCCGCCACACCCAATGTGGCACTGGGCGTTTGCACAGCGCTTCCGGGACGCAAACGCGCCCAAATCTGGCCGCTTAGGGCGCGCACAAAACTTTGCCGCCCGTTGGTTTTAATCGGAGCCGTGATTTCAACAGCAGAATTCGCATTAAGGCTGAATTGTGAGCCGTCGTTGAACAACAGCTTGGCTTTACCGGCTGGCCCGGTGCCAACCATATCGCCAACATACAGCACGCCGTTAGCCGACAAGTCCACAAATTTTGCTGCGCCTTTGCGTTTGACGAGGAGCTTTCCATGCGAGGAAAGCACACCCGCCACCGAAGAAGCGGCATTACATAAAGGAGGCAATGCCCAAAATAAAACGATTCCCAACAGGAAAAACCAGAGTTGTCTGGAGCGCATAAAGCATTCCTCAAATAAAACTACACAGACCGCGTTTCCGGCAAAGGCAAAGTCTGCTTTGGCTCATTTACAACATCAATTTCTTGTGTTGCTGCCATAAATTAAACGGCATCAAATTAAACGGCACCATCGCCACCATCTTTCCAACCAAAGATTTCATATACCACAACGGCTTCTTCTTTGCCTTTGACGTGTGTGGTTAAAGGCCCACGAGAACGCACACTATTGCGCACGATTTCGTAAGTCGCAGCAGTCACTAAAATGCGGCTGTGCATATCTTTGTTGAGACTTTCCACGCGCGAGGCCAGATTCACAGTGTCGCCCAGCACCGAAAAATCCCGCCTTTCATTAGCACCCATGTTGCCAAAAATCAGTTCGCCGGTGTTGATGCCAATGCCGATGTCAATCAGCGGCAAACCTTCGGCGCGCCAGCGTTCTTGCAATTTCAGCAAAGCGTCTTGCATTCCAATGGCTGTCGCCATCGCTTTTTGCGCGTGGTCGTCGCTCACCAAAGGCACGCCGAATAAAGCCATCACCGCATCGCCGATATATTTGTCCACGGCGCCATCATACTCAAAAACCACATCCGTCATGGCTTGCAGATATTCATTGAGGCGGGCCAAAACTTCTTCGGGCGTTAATTTTTCCGACATCGCGGTAAAGCCGCGAATATCGGAAAACAACACCGTCGCCGTGACGCGCGTGCCGCCCAAGGCGGCTTTTTCGGGATGAGCCAAAATGTAATTGGCGATCTGCGGGCTAACGTAGCGTTGCAACAAGGCACGGGCGTGATTGGCAGCGCGTTCGACGCTTAAATTTCGCTCGGTCACGACGGCTAATGTTGTCAGAAAAATCGCCGCTGAAGGTGCGACCATCGGCAGCAAAATTTCATGCTCGAAAAAAAACCAGAAATTGAAAAACCAGTAAAAAACAAACAAACACGCCGAGGCTAAAACCGCCCACGTCGCGCGCCAGTTGGCGGCCATCAGGCTCACAACAGCCGTGACAGCACATAAAATCAGAAAAATCATGCCGGGCGGCGAGGTTTTGATAAAGCTGCTTCGCAATACCGTGGCAATAGCGTGAGCATGAATTTCGACGCCCGCCATTTCTTTGAGCGGCGTTAAAGCGACATCATGGTCGAGCGAAGTGGTATCGCCAATTAAGACAATTTTATTGCGCAAAGAAACGCCCGCATCATTTAAATTCTGCTTGTAAAAATCCCATTTCATGAAACCGTCATACGCTCTTTCATAAGGCCATGAATTGAAGACTTCGCCCGCTTCAGCGCCGAGATATTTAATGGTGAAATTGTTTTTTTCGTCGGTGGGAATAAGCAAGTCGCCACAGCGCCAGCCCTGCGCGGTTTCGGTTAAAGGTTCTTTGTCCAAACCAAGATACATTTGTGCGGCGACCACACTAAAGGCTGTAATCGGCTTGTTTTTATATTTTCGGATAACAGGAAGGCGCGTCACCGCAGCTTGTTCGTCATCTTTGGGCGCGTAGATGTGACCCAAATGCGGGCTGGCTTGCAGTAAAACCGGGACGGGGCCGACTAAAGTGTTTTCGGCGCCATTTCCCGCGTTGCTTTCTTGAAATTGGCAAGCCCACAATACATTTCCATGTTGGCGTGCGGCGGCGGCAAACTCTTTATCCAACGGGCGCGGGGCCGAAAACAGAAAGTCGAAGGCGATCACTTTGGCGCCGGCGGCGTTTAAATCACGAATGATTTTGGCATGAAACGAACGCGGCACGGGCGTGCCTTGCGCCGGAAGTTTTAGAGGATTGGATGGGCTAAAAGCCTCATCGGAAAGCGCCAAAATAACGATGTGTTCTTTGGCCCATTTTTCATAAGCGCCGGTCTGCTTGTCATACAAACTCATACGCAAATTCGTGGCGTAGACTTCTAAAAATCGAAACAACTCCACCGAATTGAAAAACCAACACAACAAAACAATAAGAGCACCCAACAAAGAAACGCGCTTCAAGCGTTGCTGGCGCGATACTGGCTGCAACAATTCCAACGTCGCCATGCCTGCCCGTTGTCGTAGTCGTGAGGTCGCCGATTTTTTACGGCCCAATCGAAATGTCACAGTTTGATTCCCTCGCGATTGCCGCAGTAAAAGCAGCCATCAAACTTGCAGTTTAATTGGTTTGAATGGGGAATTTTACGATGTCAAGCCGCCGCTTCGCGTTCGACGCGGCGTTTGGCCGACCAGCGTTTGACCAATTCATCCACCACAACGCCCGCTAAAATTACGGCGCCAATGATGGCGAACTCCATCTGCGTGGGAATATCGAGCAGCATTATCGAATTGCGCAAAACCTGCATAACCGCCGCGCCAATCAGCACTCCCATGATCGTTCCTTCGCCGCCGCGCAAGCTGCAACCGCCCAAAACTGCCGCCGCGATAGCATACAGTTCATAAAAGTTGCCGAAATCCGCAGGCTGCGCCGAGTTGACATCGAGAACGAATAAAATGCCGCCGAAACCGGCCAATAGCGAACAAATCACATAGGCTAAAATCGTTATCCTATCGGTATTGATGCCGCTGTAACGTGTCGCTTGCTCGTTGCGTCCCAAGGCTTTTAAATAACGCCCGAAAATTGTCAAATTGAGAAAAATCGCCGCCAAAACCGCGATAATGACCAAGAGAATCGCCGGAGCCGGAATCATAAAACCGGGAATAAGAGGAATTGCCACTTTGCCGGTTGCCAAAAGGCGCAGCGATTCATGACCGTTTTCAAAACCTTGTGTTTGATCGCCGGTTAAAGTGCGCGCCAAACCGCGATATAAGAGCAAGCCGCACAGCGTCACGATGAACGGCTGAATTTTTAATTTGGTAATAAGCAAGCCGTGCGAGAGGCCGATAAAAACCGATAACGCCACTAAAAATAACAGCGAAGCTCCTACCGACCAGCCTTGCTTCATTAAAAGCCACGGCAACAAACAGCCAATCAAGGCCACAACCGAGCCGATAGAAAGATCAATGCCGCCCGCGATAATCACGAAGGCCGCGCCGATGCTGATAATACCAAAAAGCGCGCTACGCCGGATTAAATTTTCGATATTGTTAGCCGTGGTAAAACTGTCGCTTTTCAGTGCCGTGAAAACGCAGGCAAAAATAAGCAAGCCCAAGATGCCCATAATTTTCATCGGCGGGCGCGTCAATTTTTCGCGTTTATAAGGCGCTGTTTCTATCGCTTGTGTCGTCATGTTCGAGGTTCCTGACCGTAAATGCAAAAAGGCACACATCGTGTGCCTTTAACTATTTCCCTACGTTTTATTGCCGCCCGTTGCTAATTGCATCACGTTTTCTTCGCTGAGTTCAGCGCGCGAAAGCTCACCAGCCAAATGGCCTTCTTGCATCACCAAAACGCGGTCGGCAATGCCCAAAACTTCGGCCATTTCGCTGGAAACAAAGAGAATCGCCGCGCCTTTGGCGGCCAAAGTTTCCATCAATTGATAAATCTCTTGCTTGGCGCCGATGTCCACGCCGCGTGTCGGTTCGTCCAACAAAAAAACGCGCGGCGACATTGCCAGCCATTTGCCCAAAACCACTTTTTGCTGATTGCCGCCCGATAATAATTGCACAGCTTGTCCATCGTGCGCGGCTTTGACATTCAAACTTTTAATCGTGCTTTTTGAAATGGCGCGCTCATCGGAAAAATTCAAAAACCCACCGCGCTGCGTGCGCCGCAAATTAGGCAGGCCGACGTTTTCTCGAATCGCCATTTCGAGAACCAATCCTTGCCCTTTGCGGTCTTCCGGCACAAGGGCAAAACCGGCGCGAATCGCTTCTTGCGGGCTGCTTGATTTCGCAACTTTCCCATCAACCGAAACCGTTCCCGACAACGCCGGATGGACGCCAAAAAGCGCTTCGAGCAGTTCGGTTCGTCCGGCGCCGACAAGACCGGCAAGGCCGACGATTTCACCGGCGCGCACCGAAAAACTAACGCTGTGTTTGGGATGCGCGCTGGTGCGGAGATTTTCAACCTGCAAAACGGTTTCGCCCGGCGTGTTGTCGGCGCGCTGATAAAACTGCGAAAGGTCGCGGCCAATCATCAGTTTCACCATGCGGTCGTGGTCAATTTCGCCTTTTGCCAGTTCGCCCGCGTTTTGGCCATCGCGCAAAACCACTACGCGGTCAGCTAATTCATGCACTTCGGCCAAACGGTGCGAAATATAAATAACGCTGATGCCCTGCGCGCGTAATTCTTTTACGATTTTGAACAAATGTTCGGTTTCATGCTGCGTCAGGCTCGAAGTCGGCTCGTCCATGATGAGAACGCGGGCATTAACCGACAACGCCTTGGCAATTTCCACCATTTGCTGCTGCCCGATGGATAATTCGGACACGATTTGATGCGGTGCGCCACCCAATCCGACGCGCGCCATTAAACCGCGCGCGTCGGATTGAATGCGTTTTTTATCAATGAATCCAGCGCGGCGCGGTTCGCGGCCCAAAAAGATATTTGAGCCGACATCGAGATTATCAGCCAGATTTAATTCTTGATGAATCAAAGCGATGCCCGCGCCTATAGCCGCGCCCACCGAGGCAAATTCGACGGCTTTGCCATCCAGCAAAAGTTCGCCTTCGTCCGCGCATTGCACGCCCGCTAAAATTTTCATCAGCGTGCTTTTGCCCGCGCCGTTTTCGCCGATAACCGCCAGCACTTCGCCGCGCTGCAAAGAAAGGCTGACGCCCGAAAGCGCCTGCACGCCGAGGAAGCGCTTGCTCAGATGGCGCGCTTCTAAAAGAGGGACGTTCGAGATTTCCGGCATCTTATTTCGCCCCGGCATCTTATTTCGCCGTAGTTTTGCCGGTTTTTTCTTTCAAATCGGCCCAGAATTTTTCTACGTCTGCTTTGCGAATCTGACGCGCGGGAATATCGAGAAAACCACCTTTGGGCAAAGCCGATTCGTCTTTTTTAGCGAGTGCCGTGAGAATGCGCACCGACTCGAAGCCATACATATATGGGTTTTGCACCACGGTGCCATAACACGCGCCGTCTTTGATGGCTTGCAGTGTTTCGTCGGCTTCGTCAAAGGCAATCAGCTTGATTTTGTTGATTTTTCCGGCGTTTTTCAGCGCTTCCAAACAAAGCGGAGGATTGTAAGCAAAAAGGCCAATCATGCCCGCCAAATCGGGATGGCGCGATAGCATATCTTCGGCGTTGGCTTTGCCTTTAGCGTGGTCAAATTGATCGGTATAAGTGCCAACGACCGTATATTTATTGTTTTTAATGACACTGCCAGGCACATCATAGCG
>JANMKN010000015.1:0-66037 GCA_031372065.1 Abditibacteriaceae bacterium
CAACGCCTCGTAAGCGTAAGGCAGTGGTGGCAATTTGAACGGGTAGGCTTCATCCATCATGGCGGGCGCGTCGGCGGCCAAGGCGCGGCGCGGCTCCAAAACGCGTGCGGCCAGCAGAGCAGCAGGTGTTGCCGCCGCGAAGGTCAGCAAGCGGCGACGCGTTAAAACTGGTGTTTCGATTCGGTTCATTAGTTTTCTCCTTGAAAATTCCGACCGTTCTGGTGCCAAAAGGCGGCCAAATTATTTGTCGTCCTCAAACAACCTTTCAAATTGCTTTTTGCGTCGCGCGCGGGCTATGCGCTCAAACGGATTCAAATCGCGCCACGAGAAATCATCGTCGTGTTTGCGTTTGGTTTTTGACCGCTTCGGGCGCGATTGGCGTGGCGCATAAGTGGTATAGCGGTCATTTTCTTCGTAGGCTTGCTGCGCTAATGCTGGCAAATACTGTAATGTGTTGCGGCAGGTCGTGAAGCCCATATATGCAAGGAACATCAGCCAGAAATTCAAGCTGACCAAACCAAATAATCCCAGCAAAATCGCGCCGCCCATGCCGATTTTGCAGGAAATTTCCATCGAACGATAATAACCCAGTTTCGGCCACAGCATGGTTTGCAAAATGCCGCCGCCGTCCAAGGGATAAATCGGCAATAAATTGAAAACCAGCAGCATCCAACTGGTGGAATATATCCAAAACAGCCATTGGACTATCGGGTTGGACATTATGAAAAACCAACTTTCGCCACTGATATTAGAAGGGGCGCCGAAAGGCAATAAGGGATTGAGTGGCAAACTCACCTGCCCGTGACTCATAACGGCCAGCAAAGCAGCGCTAATCACACAAAGTGCCACGTTGACCAGTGGCCCGCCTGCCACCGTTACGAAGCGCGGCCACGGACGCATGGGGGGGCTGGTATAAGCCAATCCGCCCAATGGCCACATCAGAATTTGATGCGCTTGACCGCCCACAGAACGCGCCGCAAAGCAGTGTCCAAATTCGTGCAGCAAAATGATGGTGAATAGCAAAAATGAGCTAATCAGCACGTTGCTCAGGCCTTGACTGCCGCCATCTAACAAGATGCGGAATAAAAGCAGCAGCAACAAACTGGAATGCACGCGAACTTCGATGTCCCACCAAATGCCGAGCGAAACCGATCCGAGAAAGAAGTTATAAAATCCGCCTCCGCCTGCTGACGGCGTGCGGCTATAAGAGCGATCTTGCCAACCCATAGTTAAAGAGTTTCGCCGCAACCACCCTCTGCTTACAAGCGTTGAAGGCTGCGTTTGTAATAAAAGCCATGCGCACAGGGCATAAAGCGCGCCACGCAAAGGGCTAAACTGCAAACGTTTTAAAATGCCGTCATGAAAAAGTATAAGAACCAAGTCGAAGAAAACGAAGAATTTCGCATCCAGCGTAACGAGGAACGACGCAACGAAGTGCGTCGCGCCGATAAAAACGCCGCGCCCACGCGCGGTGCCATTGTCGCGGAAGTGGAGCCGGGCAGCATCGCCGAAGAACTGGGCATTTTGCCCGGCGCGCGGCTTTTGGAAATCAACGGCCAACCGGCGCGCGATGCCATTCAACTCAAAATCGCCGACGCCAGCGATATTTTAACGCTGACGGTTTTGCAGTCCGATGGCCCACATCATTTCGACATCGAAAAAGACACCTTCGAGCCGCTCGGTTTGCACGTTGATGCCGAACTTTTCGACGGCGTGACGCGTTGCACCAACAAATGCCCGTTTTGCTTTGTAGACCAACTGCCCAAGCGCCAAAAAGGGCCGGACGCCAAAAATTTGCGCCGCACGCTTTATGTGCGCGACGACGATTATCGTCTTTCGTTTTTGCATGGGCATTACATCACCCTAACAAACCTGAGCGACGCTGATTACACGCGCATCATCGAGGAAAAACTCTCACCTTTGTGCGTTTCGGTTCACGCGACAGACGCCGCCACGCGCATTAAATTAGTTGGCAACGAGCGCGGCGGCGAAATTATGGAGCGCCTGCGTTTTTTGATTGACAATGGCATCCAAATCAACGCGCAACTCGTCATTTGCCCCGGCATCAACGACGGCGAAATTCTCACGCGCAGCGTGCGCGATTTGATGGAATTGTATCCCGGCGTCGAATCCGTGGCCGCTGTGCCGATTGGACTGACCAAATATATGCCCGCTTCGCGCGGTTTGCGCACGGTGCGGCCCGACGAAGCGGCGCATATGATCGAGCAACTCAAACCGTTGCAAAAACAAGCGCGGCAGCAGTGGGGCGTGCGCTTTGTTTATGCTTCGGACGAAATGTATTTGCTGGCCAATCAAGCCGCTGATTATCCGATGCCGCCCGAAAGTTTTTACGACGGCTATCCGCAATATGCCAACGGCGTGGGCCTGATTCGCGCTTTTTTGGACGAAGTGAAAATTCTCGAACGCCGCCGCCCGAAAAGCGGCCCGGCGCCGAAAATTACTTTAGTCACGGGCCGTTTGGCGGGCGATGGCGTGCGCGAATTGGCGCGCGTTTTAAACGAAAAAAATCGCGCCCATGCGACGGTTGTTGAAATCGAAAACAACTTTTGGGGCGGCAACGTCGGCTGCGCCGGATTGATTATGGGCGAAGAAATTCTGAGCCAATTAAAAGGCCACGATTGCGGCGATTACCTGTTTTTACCGCCCGATGCCGTTGATAATCAAGGCCGCTTATTAGACGACATTACATTAGACGATTTAAGCCGCCAATTAAATACCATCGCCCGCCGCGATGCCAACGGGCCTTTGGAATTAGCGGCGCTGCTTTAGGAATCAGCTTAAAAATCGGAAAACCATCACCTTTAGGCAGTAAGAGTGCCAATTTTCGTCTCCAAGCCTGCTGAACTCGATTATTTCGCAAAACAATAAGAATACGCGCCTGATCAATGAACTATTCTTATGAATGGGTTATCTCACGCACCGTTTGGGTTATCTAACGCATCGTTTGGGTCATCTCACGCGGCAAAACAATAAGTATACGTGCCTGATTAATGATCTATTCTCATCAATGGGTTTTCTGCACGCCCGATGGATAATCTGCACAGCCGCTGAACTCTCTTACACAGCAAAACAATAAGAATACAAGCCTGATTAATGATCTTCACTAATGAATGGGTCTTCTGCACGGCGTTTCGACTCTCTGACGCATCGTTTCGGTCATCTTCCGCACTGCGCAACGGCATTTTAAGGCTACTGTCAAACAGAGAACTGGCCGCACAGGGCGGATTCAACCGTTCTTGCTGGCCGTCGTTGTCAAATTTCGTATTGGTTGCACACAGTTCATGAGCAGTTTTTCAAATCGCCTTTTACGGCGTGTCTTTTTTATTGTCCACCGCGAAACCCCGGTTTTGCCAGCGGTCGCCGGTGCCGTTTTGTGTTTGGGATTAGCCGTCAGCGGCACGATGGCGTATGCGCAGGCTGCTGAAACTGAGGACGGCGAAGCGATTGTGGCGAACGCCGCAAACGCCGCACCGAATTACAATTCGTTGCCGCCTGATACTTATCCGGTAGCGCCATCGCCGTTGCCGCAACAAGCGGAACGCCAGAACCGCCTCCAAGAAACCAATATTCGCAATCTGATGCGCAGCTTTGGTGTCAACGCGCGCGATATGCAGGACTTGGTGATTTCGCATATTTCAAATGAAACGCAAGCGCGCGAACCGATGCGCGCCGCCAGTGGCCGTTTGTTGCAAGCGATGCGCACGCCGGGTGTCACCGAAGCGCAACTTGGTGTGTTGCTCAACGATTGTCGCGTGTCCTTTGACACCGACAGAATGCGCCGCGCCGATGCCTTAGAGTCGCTCAAAGACAAAATTGGCCTTGCCCTCACGCCGCGTATCGAATCTATGATTCTCTTGCTTGGTTTGGAAGGCGATGTCATCATCACTTTGCCCTCGCCGACGATGCTCTCGCAGATGCAGCGCGAACGTCAGCAACTGTTGAGAATGGTGGACGGCCTGAAATTGGAAGCTGACAGCCTGCGCCGCGAGCGCGACGACATTAAAGCTGAACGCGACGCGTTTGCTCGCCCCAACGTGCCTAATCCGGCGATTCACTCCACGGCGAATGCGCAGATTAATCCCAACGGCCTTTACAATGCCCCCGAACCAACGGCGGTGCCCGTTCTTTCCGAGGAACTAAAAGAAGTGGCTCGACTTCGCGAAGAAAATGCCCGCATGAAAAAAGAAAACCAACGCCTGCAACGTGAAAATACTACATTGCGGCACGCGGCAAAAGAAGAAACAGGCGGCGTCAAAGAACAAAATAAAAACGACAAGCGATAAAGGTCAAGGAGAAAACGACATGAAAAAATTGGCAATGCTGACAATGCTGGCGGGAGCCACTGGGCTTGTGATGTTTCCTGTCATGGCACAACCCGACCTCAATCGTGGCGGTGTAGCAGGCGAAAAAGCGGGCAAAGGCAAGCAAAAAGAAGACGAAGCGCGCAAAATCGTTGAAAAAGCCTTTGAAAAAGCGGCGGCGAACGATTTGGGCGCCCGTATGGTTTTTCTCAAAGGCGCCGGAGAGATGAGTCCAGAGCGCGTGCGCGCCAGCCTGCAAGCGCAAGGCGTTACCGATGAAAACACGCAAAATGCCATTCTCGAACACGTGGCGCGCACCGAAACAGCGCGCAAAAGCGTTGATGAAAAAGCGGCGGCCTTGCGCGACAATTTAAAACCCAACGCGGTTGTGGCCGATGTGCAATTCAACGTGCTGTTCAACGATTATCAGGCGGCGATTGAAGATTACCGCGCCCTCCGCGACAAATCAGCGCATCAGCTTGATGAGAAAATTGGCTACACCAAAAACACGCGTTTGCACGCCACATTACTGCTTTTGGGCATCATCGGCGATGCCCCAGCGGCTGGCAATTCCAATTGGGGTATGAACGGCATCACAACCCTCACGCGTCGTCTCGGAGAGCCTCCGATGATTATGCGCTGGAACGGTGCGCCTGATGGTAACGGGCAATTCAATTTTGATTTCAATGGCGGATTGCCTCAAAATGGCGCTGCTCCGTTTAATGCTCCCGATGCCAATGTCATCATCGAAAAAGCCCTGCGCGCGGTGCCAAATCCGTTTTTTCAAGCCAATCCCGTGCTTGATCCCGACCAAATTGGCGCCTTGCGCCGTGAGTTTGGTGCTCAAATCAAAGAATTACGCGAAGAACTGAATCGCCTTAAAGCGGGGCAAGGCGAAAAAGAAAAAGCGCCCACCGAAAAGGGCGCCAAGAAAGAACGCGTCGAAAAAGGCGAACAGTTTTAAACGCCAACAAAATTTGCAAAAACCTCCGAGGCAAACTTCGGAGGTTTTTGCATTTCGTGTTAAAATCGCAGAGAGTTCAACGAAAACGGGAGCAATATGGCCGATTTTGATCGCTATAATGATGGCAGTGGCGCGGCGCCACGTTTGCGGGTGCAACATTCGTTGTGGTCGCTGCTAAAACTGCCGATGAACGGCACCGAATGGACGCTGGATGAAAAGTTTTCGCGCGTCAAAGAAGCCGGTTTCGAGGCTGTCGAATGTTGGCTTTCCGACGCCGATGAAGCGGAAACCAAAGCTGCGCTGGAACGCCACAGTTTGCGTTTGATTTTGGGGCACCGGCCTTTCAAAATTGAAGACACCAAAGCCACTATCGAACGCGCTGTGCGTTTGGGCGCCGATTTCGTTTTTGCGCAACCCGCCAGCGCTTTTCATTCGTTGGACGACATCGCGCAATTGGTAACCGAAGGGCGCAAAATAGCCAACGATAACGGCTTGGCGTATTTTGTGGAAACGCATCGCAATAATTTCACGGAAAACCTGCCGCAAACGCTGCAACTCATTGAACGCGTGCCCGAAATTCGTTTTACCGCCGATTTATCGCACTTTGTCGTCGTCGGCGAATTTTACGGTTGGGAAGCCGAAGGTGCGCTCGAACGCATGGCGCCGGTTCTCGAACGCGCCGCGCATATTCATGGCCGCATTTCCAACGGCGAACAAGTGCAAGTGGATGTCGGCGATGGCAGCGGCGAAACGGCCCAGTTTTTCGTGCGGTTGTGGACACACATCATGCGCGCTTGGAAAAACGGCGCCGTTGCGGGCGATGTTTTGCCTTTCACCAGCGAACTTGGCCCGCCACGCTACGCGATTACCCTGCCCGATGGCCGCGAATTTTCTGATCGCTGGACGCAAAGTTTGGTGATGAAACAACTCGCTGAACAAGCGTGGAGTGCAGGATAAAACCCACCACAAACAAGCAAAAGCGGGCCAGAGAAAATCTCTGGCCCGCTTTGCTTTTCGGCATGAAATTACATCGTTTTCATGCCGTGCGTGTTGTGTTTCATGCCATCTTTCATCATGGTGCCGTTTTCCATCATGTCGGCGCACATCGGACAGTTCTTGGCGCTGTGATAGGGTGTCATCCAGCGCATATGCTTGCGGGCCAAATTGCCACGTTTGTGCATGGCGGCGCGCACTTTGGGACTGTTGCTCATGCCCCAGCGCATCTGCGACATTTGCACGGCTTTGGCGTGATCCATGTGCGCGGCGTGCAGCATTTCCATCGGAGAGCCGATTTTCGGTGCCATCATCACTTTGGTAGTGCTGGGGTCGGCGCCGAGCGATTTTGCTAACTTCATCATGCCCGGCCCGGCGGCTTCGTGTTCATGGCGCATACGATCAAGCAAATTGGCGATTTTCCGGTTTTTGCTGCCGCCCAACTTGCGCAGTTGCATCGCTTGCGCTTGGAGCGCGGCGATTTCGGTTTTTTCTTCGCTGATGGTGTCCATCACAAAACGAGGGTTTTGCTGCATCATGTCGGCGCGTTCGTCGCTGCCGGGTGGCGGCGCGGTGTGCGAATTGGTGGTCGGGGAATGCGTCGTTGTGGCATCAGGCTTGGTCACAACAACGTGTTCACCGGGTTCGACTTTGCGGTCGCCATCATCTTTGGGCGATTCGGCAAAAGCCAGAGCGGGCAACAGTAAAGCGGCGCTGGCGGCGCCACAGCACGATAGCCATTTGCGGAAATTTTTGCGGGTTTTCATAGTTTCTCCTGTGATTTGAGACTTGACAGTTCGACGCCGGGAAGATGCAAACCACGGGCCGTTTAAACACTGAAAAACTGTTTTTGCGTTCACACTTTGCGATTTGCGCTTAAACTGGCAGACGACTGACTGATTTTCATGGCGCGTAACGAATCCTTACCTTTATCACGACAACTGAGCATTGCTGTGGCCGCCGTAGCGGTGCTGGTTTGCTTTTTGCTTTTGCTGCGCGGCCCGTTAATGGCCGACCCGCAGGCCAATTTTTTCTTCAAGGCCCAGCAGCTTCAAGCACAGGGCTTAACCGATTTGGCATTGAAACATTATCGTCTGATTAGCCAATATCACCCCGAATCGGCTTATGCGCCGGCATCGCTTAAAGCACAGGCGGATATTCTGACTGGTTTGGCGCGCAAGAGCGAAGACCGGGCGCAATTTCGAGAAGCGATCCGGCTTTATCGCCAGTTGGCCGATACCTACAGCAGTGACCGCGACAGCGGCGATGCGCTGTTGGCCGCCGCTGGCATTGCCAAAGATGATCTGGGCGATGCTTCACAAGCGCGCACGATTTTAAAGCAAGTGCTGGAACGCTTTCCCAACAACGCCGGTTATGCTGCAAAAGCGACGGTGCAATTGGGCCGTTTGGCTTTGGAGGCCGGCCAAAAAGACGAAGCGAAAACTTTGCTGCAAAGCGTGCTGCAAAAATTTCCGCGCGTGGACGTGGCTTGCGCCGAAGCGCAATATCATTTGGGCGTGTTGTATGAAACGCTTTTCAACAAAAAGGATGCCGCACAACGGGCTTATGAGGCCACATTTGAGCATTATCCGCGCACGATTTGGGCTGCCAATGCCAAAGAGCGCTTGGGAATGTTGATTTTTCAAGCCTCGGACAAGCATCCTGAACGCTTGGTCATGGTTGAGTTGCAGCCGGTGCCCGATGATGGCGGGGGCGACGGCGATGACAGTCTTTTGGAAGCCTTGCGCCCGCTTTTGGCAGCGCGCGGTTTGAGTTCGGACGCTTCGACGCTGCGTGGTTGGAGCCTGAAACCGTTTTGGGGCGCGTTCGATCCGAATCAGCCGGGGCGTGTTGTTGAAGCGCCGTTTAACGATTTTATTAACGTCACCAGCAGCGCCAATTTATTTTTCAATCGCTATCAGGACGCCAACGAAGTTGAGGCTTTAGGGCATTTGCAACGCGAACTGGATGCCGCTCGCCCGTTGGTGATTTACAACGGCGCGTGGCGTTTGGTGGTGGGCTACGATTCGGAACACGAAGAAATCTTTGTGCAGTCGCGCGGTGCGCGGGTGCAATCTATGGCGGTCAAAGAATTTTTAGCGGCGTGGAAGCGCAAAGCGCCCGATGGCGGGGCGTTTACCTCCATGATCTTTTACGCGCCGGGCGAAAAAGCGCGCATCAGCCGCGTGACAGGCGACAAGGCAAAAGCGGCCACAGGTGCCATTACAAAAGTCAGTATCAAAGCCACGCCCACCATGCCGACTATTAATCCGGCGGTGCCCGAACCAACGCCGACGCCCGTGCCAACGCCAGTATCGCTTGGCCTGACGCCGACTTTTGTTTTTCAATTGAAGCCGCTGTCCGCGCCCGATGCCCATCGCCGTGCCTTGCGTAGCGCGGTGAAATGGATGCGTCGTTCACGCGTCGCCGATAAAGACACCGCGTTGCTCAATTTGGATGCGTTGGATGCGATGGCAACCGCGCTGGAACGAGTCGCCAAAGCGCCCGCGACTGCTGTCGGCGAAGAATCGCCGGTGCCACTGCCCGAAGCCGATCCGACTCTTGAAAAGCCCATCGCCACGCCCTTGTCTATGCCCTTGGCCGTGCCTTTGGCGACGCCTTTGGCTTCGCCGACTGTCGCGCCCACTGCGACAGTTTCACCTGTGCTTTCCGCCGCGCAAAAATTAGAAAGAGCGCGTCAACTGGCGCAATGGTTTCGCGCGCCGTTGCAAAGCTGGGTGCGCGCGCGCCGCGATGCCGCCTCCTATTTGCAAGGCGCCGCTGGGCCATTGCGCCGCGCGCAACTCAAACAGGCCGCTGAAAATCTGCGTTTATCGGTCAACGAATTAAGTTCCGCCGCCGCCGCCATGCCCGCGCCGGAAACGTTGGAAGAAAACGGCGCCCTCACCGATAGCGCCCGCCGTGCCCTGCTGGACGCTGCTCGTCATGTCCGCGCCGCCCGCACTGCCGAAGCCAAAGCCACCGACCAAATGGATTTTTAGCGGGTTTCGGGTGTCGCAAGCCAAAAAATGGCCCTTTTTTCCAGAAAAACGCCACCAAAATGCTTTTTGACAGCCCTTTTTGGCCTTTCCCCTCGAAAGTAAGGCCCCAAAACGTTTGTGGGATGGTTTTCCCTTCGAGGGGAAGCGCGCCAAACGTTTGTGGGATGCGTTTCCCCTACAGGGGAAAGCTGCCCCACATTTGTGGGATGCGTCTCCCTTCGAGGGGAAAACCATCCCATAAATATGGGATGGCTTTCCCCTGCTCCCCAAAAGCTGCCCATAAATGTTCGCTTCGCGCGGACTCGAAGAGAAATGTATGCCACAAATGTGCGCTGCGTTCGGCGCGACGAACTTTGACGCCTCATAGCAACTCCAACCTCTTGATGCCTGAAAAAACACTCGCCGTTTCACCAACCGCCAAACGGCATTCGCGCCCAAAATGGGACAAAGCCGAGAAGCGCTTCATCGTGGCTTCGCTGCTGCTGATTGGCTGCTTTTGCAGCAGTTTGGTGTGGTGGGGACGCCTCAACGAACTGCCGGAGTATCAAATTCCCAATCCGGCGCTACCCTCGCCGAACGCCTTTGATACCTATTTGCAAGCGACTTGGACGATGGCGCCCGTGAAAAAGCCAGCAGTTGACCCGATTGTGGACACCGAAAGCCTCACCGACCCCAAAGAACGTGCCCAGCGTTATTCTCTCGCCCGCCGTGACGCGTGGCTCAAACAAAATGCGGGTGCTTTTGCCTTGTTACGGCAAGGCTTGAAGCAACAATATCAACAGCCGTCGGCGCGTTCGTGGTCGGCTTTGTTTCCGTATCTATCGGGTTTTCGCGAATTAGCGCGCCGCCTGATGGTCGAAAGCAAAACGCATTTACTGCGCGGCAAGGCGGGCGCGGCAGCTTCCAGCGCGTTAGACACTATGCAATTTGGCACACAAGTGCCACGCGGCGGGCCATTGATTTCGGGATTGGTAGGCATCGCTATCCAAAATATGGGGCGCCTTCAACTTTCCAAAGTGCTGCCACATCTCAGCGCCGCCCAATGCAAAAGCGCCATTCAACGCTTGGAGAAAATTCGCGCAGTGCAATTGCCTTATGCCCAAATGGTGCGCGAAGAAAAATGGTGTGGGCAGAGCGGTATGCTGGAAATTATGAAAAAACCGGATTGGGCCGGGCAATTTGCCACGAATCTTGTGGGGCTGACGGGCACTCCGACGTATTTGTGGGATAAATGGCGTTTTATGCTTGTCGGCAAGCGCCGCGCGCTGGATAATTACACGAATTTCATGGACAAATCCATCATCGAGGCCACCAAACCGTATGCCAAAATGCAAGACGTGCCCGTTCCCGATGATCGAATCAATCAGATATTAGCGCCCACTTTTGGTAGAACACGTTTCACTTTTGCCCGCGCCGAAGCTGGTGCCGATTTGCTTGCAGTTGCGTTAGCTTTGCGCGCCTACAAACTCGAACGCGGCGCTTATCCCACCAAACTTGCTGCCTTAGTGCCGACTTATCTGCGAAAAATCCCCGCCGATGCCTTTGGCGGCGGCGAACCGCTACGCTACCAAAAGCAAGGCCCGACTTACAAACTCTGGAGCCTCGGCCCCGATTTAAAAGACAACGGCGGCCAACCGATTAAAAACATGACTGTCAATCGCTACGACGAAACCGAAAAAGACGCCCCGCGCGACGAAACCACTCAGGGCGATTGGGTGATGCAGCCATGAAAAATTTCAAGCGCAGTGACCGGCGCTTCCTCATTTCGATAGGAACGTTTTCGCTCCTGCTGCTCGGCTGCGCGTGGTGGTGGAATGCGTTCAACGCCATGCCGCAAGTGACAATCCCAAACCCGAAAATGCCCTCGCCTAACGCGTTTGACATTTACGCGAAGGCGTATCTTTCCTATACGGTTCGGCCTCTCTCGCTTTACGAGGATTATGACGCCAAAGCCCAAAATATAGAAACAAACCGTGTAAAGACGTGGGAGCAGCAGTTGCCTTTTTATCGCACACCAGAAATTCAAAAATGGCTGGCGGGCAACCAAGGCGCGCTCAAACTTTTGCGGCAAGGTTTCAAATATGAATATCTTCAGCCGCCAGCACGGTCGTTTATGACGATGTTTCCACATTTCGCCAAAGCCAGAGAAATGGCGCGCACTTTGGACACAGAAGGTAATATACGGGCCGCACAAGGCAATTGGAGCGGAGCCGCCGACAGCGCCTTAGATGCGATTCATTTAGGCCATGCTATTCCACGCGGCGGGGCGTTAATCGCCTCTTTGGTTGGTTATGCCATTCAAGCGATAGGCCAAAAGCAATTGCAAAATGTGTTGCCGCATCTTGATGCCACAACTTGCCGTGCCGCTGCCAAACGTCTCGAAGAACTATACGGAAATCGCGTGCCGTTCGATGTCGTTCTAACCGAAGACAAATGGACAACGCAGGCCAGTTTGTTGGAAATCATGCAACAGCAAAACTGGATTAAATCACTCTATCAAATGCGAGGTTCGCCATCGCCCTTGAAATTCCGCTTCTACAGCAAACAGCGCCTGATGAGCGATTACACCAGTCACATAGATGCCCAGATCGCCGCCGCGAAGCAACCCTATGCAAAAGCGAATTCGCCTCAAGAACCTACTGACCCCCTGCTTGATTCTTTTATCGTGTCCTTCGGCAGAGCGCGATGGAGTGCGGCGCGCGTGGAAACAAAAAATACCCTGCTCATCGTTGCTTTGGCGCTGCGCGCCTACAAACTCGAACACGGCGCGTATCCTGAAAAACTGGATGCTTTAGTGCCGAATTACTTGCAAGAAATTCCAACCGACCCGTTTGGCAGCGGCGAACCGCTGCGCTACAAAAAGCAAGCTACGAACTATAAATTGTGGAGCATCGGCTCCGATAAAAAAGATGACGGCGGGATATTCGCCATTCTTCCCGGTTTCAAACGTCCACAGGAAGCCGAAGCCAAACAGAAAAAATTCACGCGTTTTTACCTTATGCTACCCGACAGCAAAGGCGATTTTGTATTTGGCATTAACCATTGAACTTTGCGAGGCATCTCACAAAGAAAGCACAAAGCCAGACGAACATTCTTCGTCTGGCTTTGTGCTTTTGCGCCGCAATTAAAAAGTTGTCTTCAAATTCTGCGTTTGGCCGGTTTCGGCGGCGCGGTAAGCGCTTTCGATGATGTCAATCACATGGCGCGCGTGTTCGGGTGTGGCGAGTGTCGGCGTGCCTTCGCGCGCCAAATCTACCAACTGCATGATGTCCTCGAAAACGTGTTCTTCGCCGACGCCAGCGTGATTGTCGTTGATGTGCGGCAAATCGGCCTGTCCGCCCTTTTCTTCGAGGCGTGCTTTGCCGGGATAATCAAGCGGCTGACCGTTGAATTTGGGGCCGGTGATTTGGCCTTTGGTGCCGAAAAACGTCGGGTCGCCAAACTGCGTAATCGCGCCTGTCGCGGTGCCGTAAACAAAAGCATATTGTGTGCTGCCGAAATCGAGCAGCATCAGCGTGTTGTCATCGCAATCGCAGTCCACCATTTCGCCTTTGAATTCGCGCTGCGGAATGGCGTTGCCCGAAAGCGCTGTGACGCGCTTAGCCGGGCCTAAAATGCCGGTCATCGAATGCAAGCCGTAAACCGTCATGTCGTAAAGCGGCCCGCCGCCCGGCTTGCGCCAATACCAACTGGGGTTGATGTTAGAAAGCACATCTTCGCCGGTGCGCACGCTTTCCTGTTCGTGATACGCGCCAAAACCGGCGCCGACTGCCGACCAAATTAGCTGACCAAGGTCGCCGTTTTGAATCATCTCGCGAATTTTTTGGTTGTGTGGGCGAATCATTTGCCCCGGCGAAGCCACCATTTTGACATTCGCTTTTGTGGCCCGCGCGATGAGGTCGTCGGCTTCTTGCACCGTTGTCGTCATCGTTTTGTTGAAGTGCAGATGCTTGCCCGCTTCAATCGCTTTGACGCCTTGATCGTAATGCAAGCCAATCGGCGTGCCGACAGTAATGGCGTCAATGTCGCCGTTTTTCAGCAGTTCGTCGTAATCTTCAAAGTGCTGCGGCACATTGTATTTTTCGGCGGCGGCTTTAGCGCGCCCCGGAACGGCATCACAAACGGCAGCCAACGTCACGCGGTCAGCGTAATCGCCAATCACCAGATGGTTCAACGCCGCGCGAATGCCAATGCTACCCGCGCCCAAAACAGCCATGCGAATCGGTTGAGACATGAAATTTTTGTCCTTTGCTGTGGAAACTCTTCCGGCAGTGTAGCAAGAAATTTAAGATGAACCCGACGAATAATGCGCCACCACACGTGCAATTTTGCCCTCGCTGTTGAATTGAAAAAACTCGGCTGCTGTGAGTTTATTGACGCTTTGATAGCGCACAACTACGCTATCCACGCCACTGAAAACGCCCCAGAGAGAAAATTGCAAATCAGGATAAGTTTCCAGCGCGCGTTGGACATAGGAGCGCACCGCTTCGCTGCCATGCAAAATACCATCGGAGGAGTCGGAAAGCTGCGCCACAAACGGCGATTGATATTCAACATCGTCCGCGTAATGACGCAAAATGCGGTCAATATCATGCGCGTTCCATGCTTCTATGCAGTGGTGGGCGAAATCTTGCGGTATCATACGTCTTCGATTCTGTAAAACTCAAAAACGACACTGTGGAAAACACTTTTCATTCATTCAATTTCCATAGTGCATAGAAAGCGCCATCTTTTTCGTTGTTCTCATCTGTAATCATCATTTTGCCATCAAAAGAAAAGGCAACCGGCGTCCCACAATGTATTTTGCGATTTACCTTCCAAGTTTTCGTGTCCCATGCCCAAATTTCGTCCAACCTCCGCCCATCATGAGTGCCGGATTCAGCATATAACAATTTTCCATCTCTCGAAAAAAATGCCGGACAAACCCATTCACTTTGAGTAAGAGATGGCAACTCTTTCCATGTTCGCGTATTCCACAGGCGTATCGTGCCGATTGTTTGGTCTGTCTTTGGGCCTTGAGGTTTTCCTCCTGAAACTACAATCAATTTCCCGTCCGGCGAAAAACCAACACCCGTAACCATCCAACCCATGCCATCGGCTGACCTAAAGGTATGGCCCGGCAAAATATGTTTGGTTTTCCGCGTTTTGAAATCCCACACGACAACGCCTTTATCCATTGGCGTCGCGACCAAGCTGCCATCGGGAGAAATTACATCGTAATAGCTGGATTTGTCAGGCTTAAGACCAAGTAGTCGGGCAATTTTTTTTACTTTGCCAGATTTTAAGTCATAAAAATGGATAGTTGCTCCAACTTTTACCATAATGGCATCATCTCGGTCCAACCTTATCAGATTGCCTTCTGGGATTTTGAAACTGCGCAGCAGGTGTCCATTTTGAGTATTGAATTCTCGTAGAACGTTGTCGTAACACTGGGCGACTACGATTTTTCCGTTCTTAGTGAGAGCCAAGCCATAAATGGCGAAAGGAAATGGTTTTGACCATGCTAATTTACCATCCTGAGTTTTCCAAGCTTGCACTCCACCAGGGTAGGTGCTAATCCCGCTACTTGTAATCACAAGTTTCCCGTCGGGCGAAAATGCTGCGGAATTGTGCGCTGTGTAGCGAGGCAACTTGGCATCTGCGAGAACAACGTGAGGAGGATTTTCACGTCGCTCCAAAAGCGGCTTTGCCCAAAGCCAGCTATAAGGCAGCACAGTCAAAAAAATGGAGAGAAATAGAGATTTCCATTTGCGTGAGGGCAACTTGTTTTGTGGTTCTTGTTTTTTGTTTATGCGGCTCATCATGCCGAACAGTATATAAGTTAGAAAGACTCCAACAGGCCAACCAAATACGATGATTAGAACGCGCTTGATTTTTACCGAATAGCCTTGAGGTCGATGAGAATTAGTTTGAGTTCTTCAAAAAATCGCGATACCAGTCAAGAGTGCGCGTCAGGCCTTCTTCAAACGAAGATTGCGGATGCCAGCCGAGAATTTCGTAGGCGCGCGAGGAATCGAGATATTGTTCGCGGATTTCGTCGCTGGCTTGACCCAAAATTTCGGGTTTCAAATCGGTGCGACCTCCGGCGGCGATGATTTTTTGCACGACTTCGAGAACCGTCACGGGCTGATTGTGGCCGAAGTTGAAAGCCTCGCCGGGTTTGGCTTTGCCATTGGCTAAGGCTTCGGCCAAAGCGACATAAGCACTGGCGCCGTCTTCGACGTAAAGATAATCGCGCGTGAATTTGCCATCGCTGCGAATAATCGGCGCGCTACCTTCGAGGACGCTGCGAATGGTGCCGGGAATGAGGCGATTCCAGTTCAAATCGCCGCCGCCATACAAGTTGCCGCAACGCGTGATGCCAATCGGCAAACCATACGTCCACGCGTAGCTTTGCGCAATTAAATCGGCGCAGGTTTTCGAGCAATCGTAAGGATGTTTGCCGCGCAGTGGCGTGTCTTCGTTGTAAGGCAACCTATCGTGCGCGCCGTAGGCTTTATCGGACGAGGCAACCAAAATTTGCTTCACGCGCGGCGCTTGGCGCGCGGCTTCGAGTAGGTTTACCGTGCCGCCGACGTTGATATCAAAAGTGCTTTTTGGATTGGCGCGCGCCGTGCCGACAATTGCTTGCGCCGCCAAGTGAAACACTGTTTCGATTTCGTATTCGCACAAGGCGCGCGTGAGTAATGAACCATCGCACACATCGCCGCGCACGACTGTGATGTTTTTCACATCGGCGGACGACAAAAGCGCCGATTCGGGCACCCAATCGCGCACAAGGGCCACAATATGCGCGCCTTTTTGCAAAAGGTCGCGCGTTAGCCACGAGCCAAGCAAACCCCTGGCGCCGGTGATGAAAACGGAACGACCTTTCCAAAAGTGCGAATCGCTCATGGGAAATTATTTTTTGTAAATGGCGACGGTATAATCGCCCCAATCGCCCTCGCCTACGGGATGCAAATCGCCTTCAAGATCGAGTTTGAAAAGGTCGTAGCCGCACTCGTCAATCAGCATGGTTTCGATGAGTTTAAAATTCTGCCCGCCATGCTCGCCGCTAAAGCGCTTTAGCGTTTCAAAATACAGTGTCGGATGCAGTTCTTTGAGCATCCCACGCGCGCCGGTTAAAACCTCGAATTCCATGCCTTCGACATCTACTTTCATAAAGTCCACGCGCTGCAATTTATGTTCACGCGCGAAATCTTCGAGTGTGACAACAGGAACCGAATGGGAGCCTTCTTTGCCGAGCATGGCGTTGCCGGGGTTGCCCGGTTCTTCGTGCCATTTCAGTTCGCCCGGCTCGTTGCTGACGCCGACGGGATGAATTTCGATGCGCTTTTTCAGTTCGGGATTGAGTTCAAGATTGGCTTTCAGGCGCTCTAAATTCGGCTTGCCCGGCTCGAACGAATAAATCTTGCCTTCGGCGCCGATATATTTGGCTAAAGCTAAGGAAACCGCGCCGACATTGGTGCCGACATCAATACAAACCCAGCCGGGCTTGGCATTTTTCTTCAAAAAGCCCATGAGCGGCAACTCGAACTGGCCCGACCACATCAAGCGCTCGCACAAATAGCGCGTGCTGATGTTGACTTTGACATCGCCGAGATATTCGTTGAAGACGAATTCCATGCCTTCGGGCGCCGCCTTGCGAAACGCCGGCGACGAATCCATCACCTTGGTGCGCAGGGGCTTGGGCATGACGGTGAGCAAAGCGCGTTTTAAAATGCGGCCATATTGTGCCATGAAAAGAAAACTCCGTGTGGCTTTAAAAATTCAAGCCACTTCAAGAAATTGATTCAACCACGGCGCCGGTTTGGTGTAGCGCAGCGAGAGCGGTTTTGTTGTGACTTCATTGGCCGCCACTTCGGGCTTGGGATTGCCGTGAAACACCAAGATTTTGGTGTCCGGCGGGCGCCGGGGCGCTTTGAACAGCGAAAGCGGAAACGGCTGCAAGCAGTGTCGCTTGAAACTGCGGCACCAGCTTTCCGGCCAGTAAGTGGGCGTGCCAACGTAATGCGTCATCCAATCTTGATCGCAGCGATGATGGGCCGCGATATTTTGCGCGTCGGCGTTAAAACTTTCCAAAATTGCGTGATGCTTGGCGGCCTCAAAGCGAAACACCGACGAGTTGCCGACCGCGCGGCCTTTGCCATCGCGCAGCCAGTCGCGGATGATGATAAATTCGCCCGCATGCTCGAAAAAGCAATCAATCGAATCCAGCAGCACCAAATCCAAATCGAGAAACAAAGTCAAACCTGTGAGGCCGGTTTCTGCGGGCGAAAACACGCCCAATTTGCGCCAGCAACGTTCGGGGCCTTGCGGCACGTTGACATGGGGCAGCGGCATGATCTCAATATCATCGCGCGCGCCCTCGCCGTTATCTGTGAAGCACACGAAACGATGTGGCAGCGACAAATGCCGCTTGACCATCGCGCGCAGGCGATTGACATTGGTGGTGTCGTATTTGGCGCCCCATTTCATGCAAATAACGTTGACTTGTTGGTTCATAAAGTGTGCTGCGCAACGAAGTATGCAATTGTGCCTGCCTCGCTGCAAAGAAAATTAGAAATGAAGAAGCGGTTTAAAACTCTTCTTTCGCAGCGTGAACAAGATTTTTGTCATTCTGATGGAGCCTTAGCGACTGAAGAATCCCCCTGCGTCTGGGGGATTCTTCGCCTCGTGCCTCGCCTCAGAATGACAAAACTCTTACGATTCAGACTTATGAAAGAGGCCTTTTGCGAAAGGTGCATATTCCCTCACGCAGGAACATTTTTTCGGGCCAAATCGCGCATGAAGTTTTGCCTGCCCGCTAAATGTGCTTGCAAGGTGGCGCGTTCGCGCAGAGCGTGATCAACTTTCGCCGTAATTTCATCGGGCGCGTCGCGGAACAAATGCAGCGGCGGCATTGGATGTTCCAATAAGCGACACAAGCCTTCGATTTTATAAGTCGGCGCCTCGAAACCTAAAAACGGCACCGCGCAAAAGGCGGCGAAAACGGCGGTGTGAAAGCGCCCAGTCAAAACAAAATGCGCCGTTTGTAAATGCGCCATAAAGTCCGTGTAGTTTTCAAAAGCGTGATATTCCAATTCCAGCGAGTCGGCGAAATGCTTATCGAAAGGCTGCGAAAGCACGCTCAAATAACCAACCTCGTGGCCCTGACTTTTAATTTGCTCGATGAGTTCGCGCACGCGTCCGCGCCGCTGTTGCCAGCCGACTTTCCAACTGAAACTATCGGTTATCAAAAACTTGCCGCGTAGCGGACTTTCTTTTGCGGGCGGCGGCGGCGCCATCGAAAAAATCGCGTCGGCGGATAAAGTCGCGTTGGTAACACCCAATTTTTGCAGATATTCCAGCGAAAACGGCTCACGCACCGCGACGTGATTCATCTTTGGATAAGCGGCGCGCACCAAGTCATCGAAGTTTTGATGGCGCGAAGAAATCGAATGATTGACCATCATCACGTCTTTTTTCAAGTCGCGCTTGGCTAAATAGCCTTCCACAATGCGCTGATTAGAACCTGCGCCGCTTTTGAGATAGTTTTTGGCGTGCAGCGTGCCCTCGGCGTTGACGACAATCAAATCGGCGCGCTGAAAATCGCCCCAACGCGCATCGGTTTTCATCAAAGCGCCGCGCCGGTTGCGTCCCCACGCGCCGAAATACATCAAAGCATCAGCACGTTTGACCGAGTGTTTTTCTTTTTCTATTGTCGCGTTGGGATAACGCTCGCGCAGCAGCGTTTCGAGTGCGTCGCAGGTCGCGATGCAGCCCAAATGCGGCTGATGGCCGGTGTAATTGGTAATCAGAATTTGCATGAAGTCAGCATGATTCTATCGTTTCAACAAGCGCCGCGCCCATTTTTCGAGCGGCGTTTTTTTGTTGAGATTGTCCCAGTCGGCGCTTGTCATTTGGTCGGGTGCGGAAAACTTTTTGATTTTGGAGATGGATTTATCATCAATTTCCGCCATGCGTCTTTGCAGCCAGTTCAAGAGAAAATTCACTTTACGATGGCCTACCACTGCCGCCGCGAAATCTATTAAATAAACCCGTTCGTCGGGCGTCACCAGCAAATTACTGCGCCGCTTTAAATCGCCGTGACTGACGCCGCGTGCGTGAATGGCGTCAATGGATTTTTGCACATTTTCCAGCGCTTGCGTGGATAATTCGCCCGCCGCAAAATCGGCAATCGGCTTGCCTTCGATCCATTCCATCGCAAACGCCAGTCTATCCACGCGCCCGAAAAAACGCGGCACACCCGGCGTGCCATCGAGATATTTCAAGGCTTTCATTTCTCGCCCGACTAAAAACGGCGCGACCAAACGCCGAAACTTGGGCGGCGTGTCAGCGAAATCCTTCACCGCCGCGCGCTGCCCCTCAATTTCGACCAAATAAACCGAACTTTGCAAGCCCTTGCCCTGATGAATGACGCGAATCGTGCGCGCTTTCAAATCGCCGCGCCGCAGTTTGGAAAGGGGAAACATGGTGTAAAACACAAAAGCACAAAGATTTTTATCACCTTTGTGCTTTCGTGTCTTTGTTTTGGCACTTTACCAACTAAAATACCCGCGCCGCATGAGGTCGGCTTCAGTATCGAATTGCGCTTGGGGCGCGTGTTTATTGATGGCGGTTAATATAGCAGCAAGTCCTTTCACGCCATATTCTTGCGCTTCGATAGGCAGATATGTATGTTTCTCTTCATGAAAGTAGTAAATGTGGAGATTTCTAAATCCGGGAGATTCCACGCGGTCAATCGCGGAATAGTGAATCTCCATAGCAGATTCTTCTAATTTTTTGCCTTTGCACTTGTATCGGTGCTTGATAATCAATCTATCCTGATTTAGAACGATCCATTGTCTATAACTTGCCAATAATCGCCAAGACTTAAAGGCAAAGAAGCAACTGAAACAAATCCAAGCGGCATACATAATGAAGTCTGTGATGTCTCTTGCGTTTTGAAGACAAAGAACTAAAAACGATAGTGTCAGAATGACACTTGGAAAGTAATACCTATCCCGAAAACCTATCCCTTTGATAATCTGTGACCAGTCCTTTTGTGGTGTAGGGACATACTGAAATTTATTTTGAGCTACTAAGTGCCAACGCCAAAATGCTGCACACAATGTGAGAAACATCAGCCCAATGCACCAATTTTTCAATGGTGTAGGCATCAGCCACCAGAAATAACAGCAAGTAATTTCAAACCAAAAGGCGTTCCACTGAATATCAGTGCGTGCTCGTTGCACAGATTTCTCCGCCAGTTTGTTTTCTTCGTCGCTGAATTCCGGTTCTTGCGGCTTGCTGATTACGGCTGTATTCATTTTTGACATCTCGCGCCATTAGTTTAGAATGGCGAAAAGTCTCACGCTACGGGCAAGACGGAGTGCGCCTCGAAATTGAGCGATTGCACCGAATAATCTTTGTCGGCCCGCATTCGGTGGCGATAGTAACCGGCGACGGCGATCATGGCGGCGTTGTCGGTGCAGAGAATTTTATCGGGCACCACGAAATTGATGCCCGCTTTGGTCGCGGCGTCTTGCATGGCGCCACGCAGGGTGGAATTGGCCGCCACGCCGCCGCATAAGCCCAAAGTGGCGGGCTTGAATTCTTGCAAGGCGCGTTCGACGTTGCGGCGCAATTGCGCGATGGCGGCGCGCTGAAAACCGGCGGCGATTTGCGGAATTTGGTCGGGATATTTCTGCGCCGCTTGCGAAGCCGCCGTTTTTAAACCGGAATACGATACGTCAAATGACGGCTCCATGTTGGAAACGGAAAACTGCATCGCTTCGCTGGCCGTGAGCGCCATTTTTTCCAAGTTTGGGCCACCCGGAAGCGGCAAACCGAGCGCGCGGGCCACTTTATCGTAGGCTTCGCCGATGGCGTCGTCGCGGGTGCGGCCCAAACGCTCGTAAATGCCAAAGTCGCGCATTAAAATGAGGTCGCTGTGCCCGCCGCTGACGACTAAACAAAGCATCGGAAATGCTAAATCGGGCTGCGCCAAGAAGTTCGAGAGAATGTGCCCTTCAATGTGATTGACCGGCTGACACGGGATGTCGTGCGCGAACGACAACGCCTTGGCAGCGGCCACGCCGACTAAAAGCGCTCCGGCGAGGCCCGGCCCATGCGTCACGGCGATCAAATCCAAGTCGCGCCAGTTTAATTGCGCTTGTTCCAACGCGGCGCCGAGCAGCGGGTTGAGCAGTTCCAAATGCTTGCGCGAGGCGATTTCGGGCACTACGCCGCCGAAACGTTGATGCGCATCAATTTGCGAGGCGATGAGGTTCACCACAATTTCGGCGCGGTCACGCAAAATCGCCACGCTGGTTTCGTCACACGATGTTTCAATGCCAAGAGTTATCACGATGGTTGCAGTTTGCGCTGTTTCTATCAGCATATTCCACCTGCAAACTTATAAAATTGCCATTTTGGTTTGGGGTTTTAGGCTTTTGGTCTTTGATTTCATGACGGCGGCGCCATCTTATCAAAGCCGCGTTTTTCGATTTTTCGGGCCAATATTAGCAAAATGCACGGGGATTTCGGCAAAATGCACGGGGGTTTCGGCAGAACTCATGGGGTTTCGGCAAAACGCACGGGGGTTTCAGCAAAACTCACGGGGTTTTCGGCAAAACTCACGGGGTTTTCAGCAAAACCCACGGGGATTTCAGCAAAACCCACGGGGGTTTCGTCAGAACCGAAGGGGTTTTCGTCAGAACCGAAGGGGTTTTCGGCAAAACCGAAGGGGTTTTCGGCAAAAACCCCTCACCCCCGGCCCCTCTCCCCCAATCCGCTACGCGGGGAGAGGGGAGGGTAGACCAATGCGTTTCTTCTCACTTCAAATGGGTAGGAACGTGTGCGGCAATCTCCCCTCTCCCCGCGCAGCGGATTGGGGGAGAGGGGCCGGGGGTGAGGGGTTTCAGTAAAAGCCCCTGCGCTTTCGACGCCTGCATCTGTCAGGGCATTGGCCGCGCACAGGACAATGGCTCTCAAAATTTATGCGTTTGCTGTGGGTATGAGGAGTGCTGTGTGCTTGAAAAGCTGCGATAACGGTTAGAATAGAAGAGTCTTGCCGTTTTTTCCTCGTTTGCCGTCCATTTCGCTTCTGGAGGCCTCATGCAAGAAAAATTCGCCGTTCCGCCGTGTCCTGTTCCCCGTGTTGCGCCGACAACTTCTGCCCGTCGGGGCATAACGCTCACCGAATTGCTTGTCGTTATAGGTATCGTGGCGCTGCTCGCGGCGATTCTGTTTCCGGTTTTCGGGCGCGTGCGCGAAAACAGTCGCAAGAGTTCCTGCCTGAGCAATCTCAAACAAATCGGCGCCGCCATGCTGATTTACTGTCAGGATTACAACGACAAGTTGCCGCATTCCGCACAGGCTTCCGACCCGGTGGACGGCGGTTGGGTGCAAGGCGCGGGCGGCGCCGCTTACACCTTTCCCGCTAATGTCGCGAAAGGCGCGCTGTATCCGTATGTGAAAAACACGCAGGTTTACATTTGCCCGTCCGACCTGAACGGCAAAACCAAAGCCTTGAGTTTTTCGATGAACATGATTTGCAGTCAAAAGCGTTTGGCGGGCGCTACCAAAACGTCGCAGACCATCACCCTGATGGACGAAAGCGCCACCTTGAACGACGGCAATTTCAACGCGCGAGCCTGTGGCGGCAGCGATCAGCCCACTGTCATCCACGCGGACGGTGCCAATGTCGGTTATCTGGACGCCCACGCCAAATGGGTTCGCCCCGATCAGCTTCAGAAAAAAGATTTTCGCTTTAATGAATTTGATTGTCCTTAAACGGCAAGCACGGGCGAAAACCTCCGATGAATTATCGGAGGTTTTTGTTTTTGGTATGGTTTGTAGTAGCGCGTAAGGCGCGTTTCAACTTTTAGGAGAACACAAATGCAAAGGCGAGATTTCGTGAAGACAACATTGGCCGCCACGTCTGTCGCGGCGCTGGGCGGGCTGCAAACAGCGGCAAGTGCGGCGGAGAATCCGCAAGAATACTACGAATGGCGCACTTACAGCCTGAAAGAAGGCAGCGACGGCAAAGCGCTGCATAGTTTCTTGCGCGATGCGGCGATTCCGGCCTTGAACCGTTTGGGCAGCCGTCCTGTTGGCGTTTTCACGCCGCGCGATGCGCCCGCTGCCGGCGAAATGCCCGCGCTGTATATGATGATTCCCCATGCTTCGTTGGAAGATTTCGCGGCCATGCCAACCAAAATCGGCGAAGACGAAGCCTTTTTGCAAGCGGGCGCGGAGTATTTGCAACTGCCCGCCACTGATGCGGCTTTTGTGCGCTATGAAAGTTCGCTGATGCGCGCTTTTGCGGGAATGCCGAAGATCGAATTGCCCGCGTATTCAACCGCCAACAAGCCGCGTCTTTTTGAACTTCGCACCTATGAAAGTCACAGCGAAATCGCCGCGCTGACGAAAATTCAAATGTTCAACGAAGGCGAAATCGAACTCATGCGCCGCGTCGGTTTAGCGCCGGTTTTTTACGGACAAACAATCGTCGGCACGCGCTTGCCAAACCTGACTTATCTGCTTTCCGCCGAAAACGACGAGGCCCACAAAAAACACTGGGACACTTTCCGCACCGATGCCGAATGGAAGCGCATGAGCGCCATTCCCGAATACACCAACGCGCGCATCGTTTCCAAAATCACCAATAAATTCTTGGTGCCGACGGCGTATTCGCAGATTTAAGAGTTGTTTGGGATAGGCCTTCTACCAACATGATGAGAGCGGCTACGCCGCTCGTGCCCTCCCTTCTGCCCAAAGGGCGCCCGCCTCCCGGAGGGAGGGAAACTACGCTTTGAAAAGGCAAAATGCTTTTCAAAAGCGTAGCTCTTCCCCCTCCGGGGGAAGTTGGATGGGGGTTCTGCGGCACCACGCTTATTTCGATTCCGCGCCTTCGAGTTCGGCATCGAGAACCGAGCGCGGCTTGATGTTCATGAAATAGCCGCCTTCGCCGAATTGTTCGGCTTCTTCGGGCGTGAGCGTGGCTTCGGGTTCGGCTTCCGCTTCTTCGGCAGCGGTGGTTTCGATGGTTTCGCCCGCTTCGACGCGGCGCAATTCTTCGATGCCGCGCAAAAAGGCGTCGGCAATATCGGGGTCGAACTGCGTGCCTTTGCCTTTGACGATTTCCGAAATCGCTTCGTCCCAACTCAGGCCCATGCGATACGGACGATTGGTTGTCATCGCCGAAAAGCAATCCGGCACGGCCAAAATGCGGCCAAACAAGGGAATATCAAGGCCCGTTATGCGGTCAGGATAGCCGCGCCCATCGAAACGCTCGTGATGGTGCTTAATGCCGCCTAAAACATCCTCCAAATCGGGCACTTCTTTCACAATTAAAGCGCCAAAAACCGGATGCTGCTGCATCACTTTGAATTCATCGTCGTTGAGGCGGCCCGGCTTGCGCAAAACCGAATCGGGCACGGCGATTTTTCCGACATCGTGCAGCAAGCCGCAAATGCGTAGTGAGCGCTGCTGTTCGGGCGTGAAATTAAGCTGCTTGCCAATCATCACGCCCCAACGCGCCACATCCTCGGAGTGGCGCCGCGTGTAGTTATCTTTGTTGTCAATTGCCGTCACCAGCGCGTCTAACACGCCGAACGAGCCGCCGACGCTGGCATCTTTGAGCGCTTTGAGTTCGTCACTTTCTTCTTCGTGACGGCGCATGATGAAACCGCCGCCCGCCATTTTCGCTTCGGTCACATTCGCATCGGCGACGCCGAGCAGTTCCAAACCTTTTTCGCCATCATGCGGGAATATCGCGCCGCCAAAAGACAAGCTGATGGGAATGCGCCGCCCGTCGTCGGATTCCAGCGATTGTGCGGCAACTTTTTCTTCGATGCGGTTGACCACCACGCGGGCGCCTTCGACATCGGTATCCATCAAAACCGCGATAAATTCATCGCCGCCGTAGCGCCCAATGACATCGCTGATGCGACACGATTGACGCAGACATTCGGCCACGCGGCGAATCACTTCGTCGCCCACTTGATGACCATAGGTGTCGTTGAAAAACTTGAAATTATTCAAGTCCATCATCAAAATGACGAACTGATCGCGCGAGCGCGCGGCGCGCGACAGGCAGATGTTGAGTTGCTGCTGCACAGCGCGGTGATTTAGCAAATCGCTGAGACTATCGCGGTCTGCAAGGCGCACGGCTTCTTGATAAAGATGGGCATTTTGCAAAGCCACGCCCACTTCCAAGGCCAACGATTGCAAAAGGGCGATTTCGGCATCGGTCAGCGCGTTTTTGTTGCGTAAAATGCCAACGGCGCCTAAAATTTCGCCTTTCCATTGAATCGGCACCACATAGGCGGCTTGAAAATTGTTGTTTAGCGAACGACAAGCCAGCAAAGCGTTTTCGATGTTGCCTTGTTCCAGCCCGCCATGCAGAGCCTTTATAGCGTTGCGCTGCAATTGTTCTTGACGTTCAACGATATTGTCAACCGCAGCGCGCACCAAATGCCAGCGCCCGCCTTTGGGCATCCAGTCGTCGCGATGCTCGGCTAAAGCATGGCCCAGTGCCGCTTCGACCAACGCTTTGCGAATCGCTGCCGCACTGCCGCGTGTATTGGCGCTTTCAGCGACGCGGCTTTCACGCTGCGATTTGCGGCGTTCGACGTGCGCTTCGGCCTTGGCATCAAAGCCATCTTGTCCGGCAGTGCCGGTCAACGCGAGCGTCGTTTCGGCTTCTTCCTCGCCTTTGAACAGCCAAATGGCACCCGCATCGGCGCGCAGCGAATTTATGCTGCGATCCAACGCCGTTGAAATAATTTTGTCGCTATCGAGCGTATTGGAAAGATCAGCCGCGATTTCGTGTAGTGTAGAAATTTCATGAGTTCGCGCGGCGACATCGGCTTGCAAACCTTGCGCGAGTGAATTCCAAGAACGGTAATCTTCAAAAGTCTGGCGCGTGTTCAGCAGCGAATCGAACGCATGGCGCAGCAACGCCAACAAAATCAAAAGCGCGGGCCACCAGCCTTCGCCGAGCGCGCCGGGCGCATCGCGGTGCGTGCCACGAAAATGTTGCTGGGCTACGATAACGGCTATGCTCGCGCAAAACAGCGGCGCGATATTGCGCAACCAGAAAGCGCGCGCCGCTTGCGCATCCAGCGCCGCTTCAATTTGTCCCGGTGTTTCGGCGCTGAGATTCAAGCCTTCCCACAACGCGGCAACAGCGATCAGCATCGGCGCGGCAACACGCAGAAAAACATCAAAGAATGGCGCTGTGCCCGTTGGTAAAAAGAAAAAGCGAAACGCCGCAATCGCAAAAAAGAGCGCGCCCAATAAAGCAGAGGCCCATGCCGTTGTCCAGTCGGATAGGGGACTGGGGCCGCTTTCTCGTTGCACGGCAGGATGCATTTCGCGTCGTCCGACGATTAATAAGGCGGCTGCTGCCAAAAACAAAAACGCTACCAAATGAAATCCGCCCGGCGCTGTTGCAGAAACCGCCGCGCGTTGTGCCGGTTCAATAAAAAGCCACCAGACGATGGCCGAAACTGCGCCGCCGATAACCAGTGCATCGGGTGCCAAAGCCCAATCAAAAGGCGGTGCTGGTTCGTTTGCTTGGCTTTCGCCCGGCTGCACAGCGTGCGGCGTGCCGGTCACGCGCGCCAAACCTAAAAATCCGAAAAGAAGCACAAGCGGCGCTATGACCAAAAGCGCAATGGCGAACGAAGAAGCGCTCTGACTTGATAAAAAAGCGCCGCCACCTTGCAAAAGCAAGGCGCCTGCTATGATAAGCCAACTGAAACGCCGCGCCGCGAAATTTTGCAGGCGCAGCGCACCGAACCCACAAACGGCAGCGGCCAAAAGGCACGCGCCCGCAGCGATTGAGCCGGCTTTAGTCGCATCGCGCGCTAAAACTCCGCCTACCACGCCAAGAGCCAATGCCAAGCCTACTCCCGCAGGGCCAATGACGGTAAAGCGCGCTCCTCCACCCGAAACCGGGGAGGCAGCCTTATTTGTCTCGATTGATGAATCAGGGGGCAAATTCACAGCGCCATTCATTTTATTGATTATTTGTTGAAAGTTAAAGACACAATTTGCTGACGAACGCAGAAATTCGCCTCACAACTCACTAACGCAATGCCTTGTCCAAATGAAACGTGTCCCGTTTTTTAGTTCGCTTTCTGCCTTGTTTTGTCGCCCTACTTTTGAATTTACAAGTCGTTTTTGCAGCAACATTCGATCCCAATGCCTTCTGGCGCGAACCGAATGCGCCTTTTGACATAACAACCGTGCAAACAGGGCGCGAAGATGCCGCTATTGTCAGCAATGCGCCCGAAAATTTTGGACGGGTCCGACCTCGCGGCGGGCCGAGAGGTCGCAATCGCCGATCCCAAGAAGTGACCGATGATGCTTCTATCACATGGCGCGCCTTCGTTTTTACCAGCGAAATCTATGAAGGCAAACCAATGCGCATTTATGCCATTTACGCGGCGCCAGCGGGAATCGGGCCACATCCAGCAGTGCTTTGCTTGCATGGCGGCCTTGATCGCGCTCAACTCAATCGCGTTTTGGCTTTCGCCCGCGCCGGATATGCGTGTTTGGCCTTCGATTGGTTGCCCCTCAACGATAAAAGCACGGCAGCCCAGACGCCCTTGCGCACGGTTTATGGTAACTTGGATTACAACGATTGGGGCCGTATGTTTTCGGACATCGGTGCCGATGGCAAGCGTTCGCTGATTTATCGCGCTATTATCGCGGCGCGGCGCTCAATAACATGGCTCGGTCAGCAAAAAGAAGTGGATGCGTCGCGCATCGGCGTCGAAGGCCATTCGTGGGGCGGCTATTTGGCGCAGCTTTTAGCGGGAGTCGAGCCACGCGTCAAAGCCGTTGTTACTTCGGCAGCAGCGGGCAGTTGGCAACGGCGCTATAACGAAAGCGAGCGCCGCCCGGCTCCGCTTGGAACACTACCGCCTTTGGTAGAGACTTCGGTGGCCGACGGCGGCGTGGCCGATGTGTATTTCAACGGCGAACGCGATGCCATTGTAGATGGTCATCGTTTCGGCGATTTATCACCCAAAGCAATGGCCGCGTGGACGCAACGCTACGATCCGGCCAGTTATGCCGCCAATATTCAAGCGCCGATTTTAGTGCGCCTTGGCGCTTCCGACTTTTTTGCTTCCATAGATGGCCTCGCCGATTACTATCCCAAAATCCGCGCGCCCAAAACCCTGCAACTTTTGCCCGCTGGCAATCATACGTTTGCCGACACAGAAACGCGCGTGCAATGGTTCGATGCGTGGCTGAAAAATCTGCCTCAAAATCCGTATCCGCAAGTAGAGAATTGGAAGCTAACGCCCAACGCTAATAATTCGTGGACGGTCACGGTGCCCGACAATAATGCTGTCGCCGGACAAGTCGCGTGGACGACGACTTCTGGACCGTCCGTTGTGCGTCAATGGGCGCAGCGGCCTTTGGAAAAAAAGGATGGTTTATGGACGGCGACTTTCACGCCCCCACAAGGCGGCGGCGCCTTGCGCGTTTTTGTTTCGTTGCAAAACGCCGCCGGTCATATTGCCAGCACGCTGCCGCAAGTGCAGGAAGCCAAAAACGCGCGCCCTCTTTCTAAAACAACCAGCGAAAACCAGATTTCCATCGTAAAAACCGCCATTTCGCCGCTGGAAAATCCGATTATTTGGAGTAATGCCCGCGAGATTGGCCCTGTTGCGCTTTCGCCCGAAATGGTAGGCGAACGCAGCGCCACTTTGCGCGCCCTATGGGACGAAAACGCGCTTTATTTGCAAGTGAAAGTCACCGATTCAACGCCGTGGCAAAAAGTGCGCGATGCTGCGACTTGGTGGAACAGCGATTCGTTTCATTTGCGCTTTTGGGCCAGCGGCTCCCAAGATTTTCCCAATGCTGTCCACCTCGTTGTCTGGAATAACGGCGCCGCGCCGGGTGTTATCGCCTTTCACGACGCCAGCATTCGTCGCCCCGATTTCGATTTAAGTCCAGTGACAAGGCAAGTGACAATTGAAAAAAGCGGCTATGTTTTAAATCTGCGTCTGCCGTGGAACTGGCTGGACACTCGCTTGGCGCCGCGCGCCGGAGGCAATTTTCGCATGGCATTTTTAGTCAACGACGGCGATTTATTAACCAACGAGCCAATTTTAGCCGCCAATTTCGCCAACGCACACGCTTTGTATAAACCCGAAGTGTGGGGCGTGGCAAAGTTGGACTGAGGCTCGCTCTTACAAATTAACTTTTTATTCGGTTTTCGCCCAAATTTAGGTTGTTTATAACATAGGTTTTTGTTATAAATGAACTGTCTTGCGAAGTATTGTTTGCGTTTCAGACTTTATCCTCACGTTTTGTGTAGTAAATTGCCTCAGCTTGTTTTTCGTTGAGTGACCCTTAATCGAATCTTATGATTCGTTACTTCGGGAATTTTTTTTAGGAGATTCGTCATGGCTAATCAGAAGATTGCGGATGCAGCACACGCTGCTATGCACGATGCCAGTGTGGAATCGAAGCCCGGTTTCTGCTCGCGTTTTGTGCGTCAAGTTGTCTCAAAGGTATATGGGGATAAGTATCAAGGCTTGTTTGGTGCTTCCGCTATAGACACCGGCAGGAATTTTGAGCATGCAGGATTGGACGCCAGCGCAACGCAAAGCAGTCAATTGGAAGTTGGCGACATCTTGTTCAAGATGCAAGGCAGCGGCGGATTTGGACACGTTGGAATTTATGTGGGCGAAAAAGGTGTGGCCTCGAATAGCTCCACGCCGTTGGGACGCCTTTCGGGTGCCAAAGGCTATCGCACCTTGGGGCAATGGGGACAATGGCAACTGGTAGGAAGAATTCCGGGTGAATCGCCTGCGGCCAGTGATCAACCGCTGATTTACCATTTAGTGCTGAACGGCGTTAAAGTGGCTGATATGCCAGTGCATAACGGGCAGGCGCTATGTCCAGCACGCCTGTGGGCAAATGCTATGCATCTCAACATTGACTGGCACGAGGAAACACACCGCGTGCTATTCAATGGCGTAGAAGTTTCTGAAAACGCCACGATGATTCAGGATCATGCCTATTTGCCGATCCGTGTCTTAGTTGATGCCGCCAACAAAGTTGTCGGCGATAATGCTAAGGTGCGCATAACCACTTTTGATGCTGGTAAGCATCTGGTCGAAGTGGGTAAATAACTAAAAATTTCAATCCTTGTAATACAATGTAGTTTTTGTGTTGTATTACAAGGATTGAAACTCATTTCTACAGAGTTTGTTCTTCAGCCGTCAACCGCTTTTATTTTCTCGCTTTCATCTTGCCGCTTTCCTATTGAAATCGGGATTATTTCGTGAAATGGAGTATCCAATGACTACGAAATTTTTCGATGTTACTGTAAAAACGCAGCTTGTTGTATTGACCGTTTTGCTTTGCCTGTCTATTTTTAGTCGTTCTGCTTTTTGTGCCGCTAAAAGCACGCCGAGCTTACCACCCAAATCTCAGCAGATCGAGAAACTCTCTGTGGCCTCTTTGCGGCAGGGCGAAAAACTCACCATCACTTTCACGGGGGCAGTGCTTCCTCAGCAAATTTTGATTGGTGGGAAGCCCGCAGCGTTTGTTGAACAACCAAAAGCCGCCACAAAAGCGATAACAGTGCGGTCTGCTATGGATACGCCTGTTGGTAAGCATAATGTTTTGGTCTTGAAGGCCAAGGAAAACGCGGCAAAGCCTTCTATTAAGCCACAAACAATCTCTATAATTTCTGTAAAACCCACACCCCAAATTGATAAAATATCTCCTTCTTCTACGCAAGCAGGGGCCTCCCTACAACCGGGAGAAACACTGGCAATTACTTTTACAGAAGGCTTCTTACCCCAGCGGGTTTTGGTCGGAGGTAAAGCCGCAGCGTTTATTGACAGACCAGTGGCTCCAAGCAAAGACATCGTGGTGCGCCTTTCTCTCGACACGCCAATGGGAGATCATGATGTTGTCGTCGAAGGCAGAGACTCTCAAACCGGTAAAACGCTGAAGATTAGGCCAAAAGTTGTATGGATTATGCCTTTGGTTACCGGCATCAGGTCAGCCAATAGCATCAGCAAAACGCTGGCTGAAAATGAAATCGTAGCCGGTCAACGCGCTGATATACAATTGAGTGATAATTTTCCGGTTTATTTAGCACCGTTGCTGGGTGTTAAAGTGGACGGCGTTCTTGTTCCGGCCAAACCTTCTGGAAAAACATTGCAAATTACGATACCTGCTGAATTATCACGAGGCGATCATCAAGTGCAGGTTGAAGTGGGAAGTTCGGTATGGCAAAGCCGAATCTCAGCCCATGTTTATCCTAATCCCGGTCAGGCGACTGTAACTGATATAATGCCTCGACTTCTGCGACCCGGAACACGCATGACGATTACCGGACAGAATTTAATAGCGCCGGCGGATCAAGTTACGGTGCTGGTCGGCGGCGTCGCGGCCCGTGTATTCAATACTGATCCGGCTGGGACAAAGATCTATGCCGAAGTCATGTCCGATGAAAGACATTTGGCAAAGACTCCCTTGGGGCAGCAAGGGGACGCCGAAAGCAATGGGCAGCAAGCGCGCAACAAGATTCTACCGGGTGGTGATGTAGAAGTGCGCTTATGGGGTATGCCTGTTTCTCTGCCGACAGATTTTTCAGTCAAAATTGAGCGTTCTGTCGGCACTCGCGATACGCTGCTGCTTATTGCCGCCGCGTTGGGTGTTGTGGTAGCTATTGCGATGCTGATTTCTTGGTTTTACAGTTTTCTTGCCCAGGGCAATAGAAACTGGCTGGAGGCCCTCTTACTGGAACCAGAAACCCAAACTTACAGCCTTTCAAGAGCGCAATTTTTCTGGTGGTCTATCATTGTGTCCTTTGGTTACATTTTCCTTTTTGTAGGCCGTGGTTTCATTGAAGAAAAATGGGAATTTCCATCGCTTCAAGGCTTTGGTATTACATTCCTTATCAGCTTGGGCACTTTAGTTCTCGCACAGGCAACCAGCAATGCAAAAGGCACCAAAGGCGCTGGCTCTATGCATCCCTCACCTGCCGATTTAGTTGTGCATGGCGGCGTGCTGGCACCGGAGCGAGTTCAGCAAGTGGCTTGGACTATCATCACGGGAACAGGCTTTCTTGTTATTCTGATTAAAACCTATGCCGGGCGCACGCAACTGCCCATCATACCCGATGAATTGCTTTACTTAATGGGCATGAGTTCAGTTGGTTATCTGGCGGGCAAAGCCGTGCGCAAACCAGGGCCGAATATCAAAGAAGTAGCTGTGGAAGATAACGCAAACGCTAATGGCGTTCGCTTGAAAATTTCTGGCATACAACTGGGCAAAAATGCTGTCGTTTTGTTGGATGACAACGAGCAAGCCTCGGACTTAGTCTCTATGGCAGAAAGTGACCCTACCTCACCCGAATTTGCGAATGCCTTGTTCGTAAATCTGCCGCCAGATAATAGAATGCATATCAATTCCACTAAAGATTGGTTCGGCGCGCGGCGCACCATAACCGTGCGGAATGGAGATATGCAACACGCCGAATGGTGGACGGCTCCGGCAATCGTAACGGTAGAACCGCTGAATGTAGATACGGCAACCGGTCAATTGGCTCTAAATGTCCAAACCGAACATGTGGATAGCGATGCTCATTGGGAAGCAGAAGGAGCTAATTTAATCAGCTTTGTGCAGCAACCAGACGACCATCGGATGTGGCTTCTCACGCTCCAACCCGGCGGCAGTGACGGCACGACACAACCCTACGACAAATTGATTGTGGTCAATCGAGATAATCATAGAGGGACATTCAGTCGAAATGCGCCTTTAACTCCTTCAAACCCTACCCCTCCCGAAACAACAAAGGGCGTGGATAAGGTAACAGTAAATCAAGGTGCCAACGACGGTTCAGATACAACCACCGTGAACACCCCAGATGGACCCGATGACACAACTGGTGACGCAACCGGTGACGCAAGCCCAGATGAAGGGCAAGCACGGCCATCGGATTAATAATAGGATTTTGCTACTTATGATTGTTTGGGAAAGGAATGAAGCTGAGTTTGATGCGCCAATGTGAGAGAGGCGAGATTTGGGCAAATAGACTGTGCAAACTGGTATGAGAGATATCTACGAATTTACCTTGTTCTTGATCATTGCGACATTATCAATTATCATCATGAAACTGATTTGCGCAAAACAACCCGCGAGCAAAGAAAGGCGTTACATCGTTGCTCTCGCTCCTCCGATTGTTATGGTTCTGGGAGTTCATCTCATCGGAATCATCCCCACTACAGTTATCCTAAGAGTGATAAGTTATCTCAATCGGAATAGCATTCCTCTGGAGATAGCGGAGGTGCTTATCCCATTTGCATTACTAATAGGGGGTGTTGTTGCAGGAGTGTTTTGGAGCAAGAAAATTATACATAAAATTATTTTCTTGTCGTCAAAATCCAAAGCGCAATCGAATGCCACTACACCCACCCTCCCCTTGCATAATCATATCTTTATTTCTTCCTCGATTCTGACTTTATTGCTCTGCCTAATACTTGTGGAAAACTTCGTGGAAGCTAATTGTTTTTCGTTAGGGTTAATTGTTGGCGTGGGCATAGTATCACTGCTGCTTGAAGATTAAACGAATATCATTTGAAATATCATTCAATTTGCCGATAAAACGTCCAACCATAAACGATGACTAAATAAGTCCAGAACAGCGCGAACGCGAAATGGGCCATCGTCTCCAATTTTTTGCCGCGCCACAACGACGCATCATAAAAGAAGAATTGCACAAGCCAGCGGCACAGCCAGAAAAACGCGATGGCGCCCGCCACATAACGCCCCAGAATGGTTTTTTCGAGCAAAGAATTGGTGCCAAATAACGACAGCGCTCCGATAAAGCCAATCACCAACGTGACGAAAAAATTATGCACATAAAACATCTGCCGATTGAAGGGCGAAAGCCGCGATAATTCTTCTTTCCAGTTGAAACGCTTTTCAAAAAAGATATGAGCAAACGCCAAAACGAGCAGCGCAGCGCCCGCTAATTTGAGGTGAAGTGGCAGCGAAAAAAGCGCGTTCGTCATTTAAAATGTCGCCGCGTCGAATTGATCCAACGCACGGCACGCATCTAAATCGGGCCATACCGGAGTGCCCAAACCGGGCATTTGATGCAACGCCGCCACATCAATTTCTCCGTTTGTGATTTGCAAGCGCGCCAAATTATTTTCCTCTGTATAAAGTTGTGGCAAGGCGGCGACGGCCTCGTTTTGCTTGTCGCGGCTCAAATGCGAGAGTCCGCGAAAATAATGATGGCCGTTACGTTCGGCGTGCGAAATTCCAAGCGTCGAAAGCGCCACTAAATCCTGCTGCAAAGCCACGATGCCGATGTTGGTTAAATCTTCGGCAGATAAAATCGCGCGCCGTCCGGCAGCTTTTTCTTGTTGCACGCGCGCTAAATTCGCCACGCTTTTGAAGGTGTTTTTGCAGTTCTTGTGACTGGTGCCGCTGTAGCCCAAAGCCAAAGCGTGCCCGAATGAATCAAGCGCATCATCGGCTTCATCAATGATGACCGGGAACTGCTTTGCAACGCGCGCTAATTCGCCGCAACGCGCGGCATCCAACGCATAAGCGCGTGCCAAAGGCTGCTCGACAAATAGTAGTGAGAAAGCCATTCTCCGCAAAGAGAGGCGCTGCGAAATTTGTTCGACTAAGGGCACAACTTGCTCAAAACTTTCGTATTGCTCGTTGCCATCCAAAGTGCAAACGTAGTTGGCATTGGGCATCGTTTCGTCCAAAACTGCCGCGATATTTTCAAGGCGCGCGATGTCGTGTTCCAACTGGTTGCAAACCTTGATTTTAAAATAGCGCACGCCATAAAAACGAATCACGTCATCCAAACTCTGCGGCAAACCATCGCCCAGTTTTTCGTCGCCGTGAATTTCGGAATTCCGAATCGGATCGGATAAACCAACCGTGTGCCGCGCGAAGATTTTCTTTCGCGGCGCGGTTGGCAAAATATCGCGCACATTCAGATTTTTAAAAGACGCATCGAAGGCTTCCAACTCCACGCCTGCCGCGTTGCTTTTGAGATATTGAAAAAATGATAAACCGCACAATTTCGCCGCTGCATCGTTGACAGCGCGCTCCAGGAGCGACGGGCCGAAACCCGCCAATAATTTCGGCAAATACGCCTGCGCCGCTTTTTGATGCACTTCGTGAGAAACCTGCCACCACAAGCGAAACGGCGTCGCAAATTCACAATTCTGCGCTGCTTCTGCCGCCCAACGAATCACCTGAATTTGGTCGCGCAATTCCTGCGCGTAATCTTTTTCCGGCGCTTTGTCGAACCATTTTGGCGGCAAATTATCCGATGCGATGCCACGCGCTACCGCGCCTTTTTCGTCGCGAATCTGCGCCACCACATACAAATGCGGACAGCGCTCCAACTTCGCCGAGCCATAGCGAAAGGGCATTCGCGTTTGCACGCTTTGCCAGAAAAATTTAATGCTCTCGACTTTGATTTTAAGGAGATTCATCTGTGGTTGAAGATTGTTATTTCACTCCTGCTAATTGCAAAAAGTCATCGTGTGAGAGGCCGCGAATTTCATTTTCGTCGGCGTTATGCACATCGTTATCCACGATTTGCGCGAAAAGTTCGCGCTTGCCGCGCAGAATTTCGTCCACGCGCTCTTCGATGGTTTCCAGCATGACGTAGCGATAAACATGAACCGGGCGCGTTTGGCCGGGGCGATGGGCGCGGTCTTCGGCTTGCGTTTCGGTGGCAGGATTCCACCAGCGGTCAAAATGAAAAACATACGACGCGCTTTGTAAATTGAGGCCCACGCCGCCCGCGCGTAGCGAGACAATCAAAAGTGGCGGGCCGTCTTGCGTCGCGAATTCATCCAAGGCGCGTTGGCGTGCGACGCTGTCCATATCGCCGGTGAAAAGCAGCGGATTCCACTGCGATAATTCGCGCCGCAAGCGCTTCGCACCGAAGTTCTCGTTGGTAAATTGCGTGAAAATGAGCGCGCGTTCGCCGCTTTCGATGATGTCGGGCAGGCGTTCGCGGAGGTCATCTAACTTCGAGGAAAAAGTTGTGCTGCCCGGCGCAAAATTGCAGATTTGCTGAAGACGCGTCAGGTGCGCTAAAACGCCGTCGAAACGCAGTTCGCGGGCTGCGATGGCCGCGCTCCATTCTTCGCTGGCGCTGCTTGTTGAATCGTCGTAAGCAGCGCGTTGTTCTGTCGTGAGTGGCAACGGCAACGTGGTGACGATTTTCGGCGGCAAATCGGGCAAAACCTCGGCTTTGCGACGGCGCAATTGATGTTGTGAGAGCAAAATGCGCAAGCGTGGTGCATCGGGGAAAATCGTATTTTTCGCGGTCACAAATTCGAGAATCGAAGCGGCGTCATCAATGTGATTTTCCAGCGGCGTGCCAGTTAAAGCCCACGAACGTCGGCGCGGCAAAGCCTTGCATACCTGCGCGACGGCACTGTCGCGGTTTTTGATGCGCTGCGCTTCATCCAGCGCCACCACGTCCCAGCCGCCGCGCGTGGGCAGTTGGTTCCAGTCCGGATTGCCTTGTAAAATCGCTTCCCAATCGGCGCGCAGAGTTTCGTAGGAAACCACCGTCAAATGCGCCTGATAATTCCATTGCCAGCGCCGTAATGTCGGTGCGCCGCCGATGACCATGACGTGCAATTCCGGCGTCCATTGCGCCGCCGCGCGCCGCCATTGTTCCAGCAAACTGGCCGGCGCAACAATCAGTGCGCGTTGAATTTGGCGCCGATGCAATAGCACGCGCAAAGCGGCTAAAGTTTGTATCGTTTTGCCCAAACCCATCTCGTCGCCCAGCAAAAGATGGCGCGCTTTGAGCAGCGAACGCACGCCGCTTTGCTGAAAACCAAATAACGCGTGCGGCCAATCAAGCGGCCCGTTTTCGCGCAGCAGCATTTCCGGCGCCGCTTGCAAAAGCGCCGCAAATTTCCAGCGCAAGCCATCGTCGGGCGGGGCAGTTTTCGTTTCGTCGTTTTCGATGTCCTCGTCTGGCGATTCTGTGGTTCCCACGGAAGGCGGCGCGCTGAAATTTAATTGCACATTGTAGGTGCGCGCTTTCCATTGCCGAACATGGCCGAGTTGCGAAGTTGCAGCAGATTGCGGCGGCGTTCCGATGCGCCGCGCCGGTTGTTCGTCGTGCCACTGCCACCAAGTAGTCATGCTTCTGTTAAAGCTGCCTCCAACGCGCGTTCGGCGCGCTCGAAAGGCTCCAAAATGAGGCCGCGCCCGGCCAATTTTTCAAACAATTCGGCGGCGGCTTCGAGAGGTTCTTGCGGCGTCCATAGCACATCCACTTCGCCCGCTTCGCCGTTGGCATCGAATGTCATTATGGGCTGCGCGATTTCTCTATCGGACGCTAAATTTTCGTGTAAAGCGCCCACGCGCGCGATAGGAATTTCTAAGAGTAATTGGCCTTCTGGCCCAAATAAACCTGGCGCAATGTCTGCCGCGCGATAAAACAACAGCGACGGTGCCAATTGCGCCGCTTGAAACAAGGTGGCGCACAAACGCCGCGCCGCTGCGTGTGGTTTGTCGCGTGCGCGCCACAAATCGTCGCGCAAGAGTTCCAGACGATTGAAAACGAATTCCAATGGTTCTCCTCGCGCGTTAAGCAACAAAAGCGCGCCCGCCACGAAATCATCCCCTTCGCGCGACACAACTAAAAATGCCGCGACGCCTAATTCTTCGATGCTTTCGTTATCGTGAAAAGGAATCATTTTAAATTTTGCAAAATAGGAACGCGGAGGCTTGCCCTATACGGGAATGACACGGTTTTTGTAGGTTCAGATAAGTGTTTAACCCGTCGCTTACGCTCAGGGTTCTTTGCATCGCTAAAGCGTTATTTCTGAATCGTCGCTTGGTTTTTCACTTTGCAAATCAGTGTCTTCTTCGTAGGAAATTTGCAGAGCTTCAACGACAATATCGGCTTCGATGCCATAAAGACGGCGCAAATCCCACGCGTTAATCCACGAGCGCAAATATTGGCGTAGGCCGGTGCTAAGAGAGTATTCGCGCCCTTCGTTTTGCGGCGGCGCTTCCCAATGATAAGCGACGCTATAAAGTTCACGCGCCCGTTCGCCGATGGCCGCCACGTTTTCCTTGGTTGGTGGGCGCAGGTCTATCGCGTGGCGTTCGATGGCTTTCATGCCGCTTTCGGCGATGCTCATAAGCGGCGCATCGGGCGTGTTTTCGAGACGTGCCGGAATCGCGTGCAAATCGTCTTTACGTCCGCGCAAAACCTGACTGGAATAATCTTTGGTGATCGTGAACACCGCGCCAAGGCCCGGCGTGCCGCCTTGTGTGGAAACGTTTTTATCCAATCCCATCAACTGCGCGAGATGGGCATAAGCGCGTCCGCGCTGACGCGGGCTATAACGCGAGATCATTTCGGTTTCGTCCAGCAAAATAATCCAGCCGTTGTAGCCCGCCGAGCGGAAAAACCGCGCCAAAAATTCAAAGCGCTGCAAAAACTGACCTTTGATAGGCTTGCTAACCCGCGCCACCGGTTCGCGGATTTCTTTAAGGGCAAATTTTAGGTCGCCCGCCAGCATAGGGTTGCCTGTCCATTCGGCCAAAACGCGCTCTTGCAAGGCTTCATCGGTGTGCTTTTCAAAAACGCGCAACGTCAAAGCCAAACGCGGATCAAGACCCGGCGTGTGGCGCGCAAAATCGAAAAACTGCTGATAATGTGGCGCGCTGTCCGAGCGCCAGCCATGCGCGATTTCGGCGAGTGCTGGGCCGGAAAGCTGCGGCGCCACAGCGGCTTCGACGCACGCTTTATAAACCTTACCCAAATCGTGCAGCGGCGTTTCTTTGTTGAGAACGATTTGCGAAACCACGAAATTCGCTTCCAACGCCAGATGGCGCATGGCTTCGAGCCAGTGCGATTTTCCGGCGCCGAAATCGGCTTCGAGCAAGAGGCCGGGCAGAGCTTTCAATGCGGGATTATCCCAGCGAGCGAGGATGTTTTCATGGAGCGCTTCAAATTTCTCGCGCACATCGCTTTGGTGCGGCTCTAAAAAACGCACCACATCGCGGTTGGGCACGCCGGCACGGAGCGCTTCAATCGCGCGCCGTGCTTCGATGGTGGATAAGGCATTAGAAGTAGGCATGAGTTTGAATCAAAAAATAGAGAACGCAATTTGCGTGCTATTTAAGCAATTTGAACCAGCGCATTTAACGGATTAGCGCGGCGGCGGTCGTGAACATCTTCGACGATGCGCATTTTGAGCGCGGTGTAGTTATCCACGCCGCGTTTGACATCGTTTAGCAGCGCAGGCGCGGCCACGGCGACAAGCAGAAAATGGCTCGTTTCGTCGGTGTCGTCAATAAACTGGCGCAGCACTTCATAGACATCAAGCGCTGTGCCGCGCGAATAACGCACCGGCGCCGCGCCGGGCAAAACAGTGGCGGTGACGGCGTTTAAATCCAGCAAAAGCGTTAGCCCGCTGTGCCCAGTTTCACGCAGCCACAAGGCCAAACTCGAAAGCAGCAGGCGCGCGTTATGGCGCGCGATTTTTCCGAAAATTTGCACGCGTTTGAGCGCCGTGAGATTATATTTTTCGCCGCACAGCCATGATTTAATGGTGCTGGCATCGGTGGGCGCCACATTTTGCGGATTGATTTGGCCGCTGCAAAGCATCGCCATGGCAATGCGAAATTCTTTGTTGAAACGCGCATCTTTTAGTAAATCGTTGGCGATCCAGCGTTGTGCTTCGGCCATCACATCGGTGGGCCGCAAACCGCGCGACGCGGCGCAGTCATCCAGCGAAGGCAAACCGCTTTCGGGCAAAGCGTAACCTTGCGCGGCAAAGCGCGTGCGCAGCCAATGCACAGCCAATGCGTCCCAATCAATCTGTCGCGCGACGGCGAAAAATATCTGGTCAATCATGTAAACGCGCGTTTGGCAGGCGTCCACACGCGCCACAACGAGATTTTGCGCCGTCGCTGTTTGCGCCACTTGGTTTAAAATATCCGCGCGGCGTTCGGGCGCAGCCACGGCAATTTTTACCGCCGCGCCGCCGCCCGGCACAAAGTCGTTGATGTATTCCTTATTCAGTAATTTGAGCCATTCGTCCAGAGAAACTTGCATGAAAATCCTTTCACTGCGGCGGCGTAAATTTGATGGTGGAATATTCTTTTTCGGCGCCGTCGCGCGTGACAAAATGCAAACGTTTGCCTTTAGCACCTTCGCGGCTGGAAGTGCTGGAAGGCAAACTCAAGCGATAGCCCCGTTTCGTTTCGAAAATGCCACTGGTATCAAGAAAATACACATCGCGCGTGAAATCAAGCAGCGTATAATCCTTGGCCGCGCCGGGCAAAAGCGTCAGCACTTTATAAATGTCGGGCAAAGGCCGATCAATGTAATCTTCGCTTTTGGCGCCCGCGCGCAAGAGTTCGTAGGCTTCAAAAAGCGTTTCAATAAACTGGCTCGATTTGGCTTTGGGTTCTTGCGCCTGCACTTTGCGCAGCAGGGCGGCTAATACTGCTGGGCGCAAATTAAATTCGAGTTTTTTATCAATGCGCACCGCGCTAATTTCCGCTTCGGGGCGCAGTAAAACCGGATAACAGAAAATAACGCCTTCGCGCTCGGAAAGGCGCACACCGGCATTTTGCGCTGCGTTTTGCAATTCTGCCGCGAAATCGTTAGCCAAATAAGCAGCGGCATCAAAATTAAGCGGTGCACAGTCGGCGGCTTTGGCGGCGGCGTTTTCGCCCGCATTTTGCGCCACCTGACGCAGTTTTTCCAAATCGCGCAAATTGCCCAGCGCGACGGCTTTTTCCAATTTTGCTATCGCTGCCGCCTGCTTTTTCGCCGCGTCGTGCCATGCGCGCACGGCCTGTTCGTAGTCGCTCAAAACCGGCTCTAATTTCATGTCCCTGTCCTTTTCAAGATGCCCTTTTATTTTGACATAATCACGGCGCTGGTTTCAGATCATTGATTAAAAATTCGACGCTCTCGACTTTGATTCTAAGCATAGTATGAGTGTGATGAGTAGCGTCAAGAATGGGTGCGCCAGCTAATAGATGAGAGACCATTTTTCATGAAGAAAAATAATCGAATAATCATTTTTCATTGATGAAACTTTATCCAGCGGAGCTTGAATCAATGCCATTCGGTCAATCGGATATTCATCAAGCCACAAATAAACTACATCACCTTGATGGGCGCCTCCATAAATATGGAAAACCCCAGCGAACTGTGATGATGGTAGAGAATTTCCTGTTTTAACCTGTGTTGCCATTTTGTCCAAAGAGGCTTGTGTCAATTTGAAAGATAAGCGCAAAGGCCAATGCGTCAAAAGAATCGAGGCAGTGAATGTGCAGCACAAAAGAATTATCAACCAAGTTTTCTTAGTCGCTTGGTGAGATTCACTGCACTTAGGCGGCCCCCAAGAGTAAGGACGCGGTGCATAAGATAGTCCTACGCCAATTGTAGCAACACATAACAAGGCGACTATGACTAAAAAGACGAAAATCGGATGAATCGCCGTCATAGATAGAAGAAATACCAAAACTGAGATGGCAATGAAGGGGATTCTTCTCCACGAAATCTTAGCCATGAAATCTTTGACTATTCAACTTTAGCTCCGTTTTAAACAAAGCAAAATGCCCCACAAAAAGCGTTCCATTTGTGGGGCATTACTTTTACTTCTTCACCACGCGGGCACCGAATAAACCTCCGGCCATCGCGCCGGGATGCGCTTGCAGCTTCACGGTGATTTTGTCGCCGCCTTCGGGCAATGGAAAAGCCATGTCGAAAAATTGGTTGGGCTTGTTGTTGTCGAGGCGAATCGTGCCGACATTTTTGCCGTTGATTAACACATCGAAGACGCGATTGCCGCTTTCGCTGCCCCAGAAAGTGAGAATCAAATCGGAGGCGGCTGCGGGCGTTTTCATGTCAAAGGAAAACCAGCCGCCGTCGCGTGCATCGCGCCATTTGCGGTTGTTGAAATCGCCCGCAGTGGATTTATCGCTTTGCACATTGTGGTCGCGTTCGGCTTGCATTTCGCCGGGCGAGAAAACATCAACGGTGCGCGCGGCCAGTTCTTTTTGGCGTTCTTCTGCGCTGCGATATTGCGCTTCGCGCGCTTGCCATTCCTGCGGCGTGAAAACATCGAAATAAATCGAATAACGCTCGTGACGCGTTTTGTAAAACGGCGCGAATTGCACATCGTTTGGTTTGCCTGTGCCGCTGGTTTTGAAGACAGCGACCTCGCCTTTGACGGGTTTGAGCCAGCTATCAAGCGGCTTGCTTTCGGTAATTAAAACCGGCACTTGCGGCAAATCGCCGCCTACATCGGCAGCTTGTGGGCCGTAAGTGCGCTTATCGGTGATGCCTTGTGTGCCGAGTTCACCCGCCAAAACTGTCGGGCCGTAAAACAAGGCGATACGCCTCGGATTATCGGGCATCGCTTCCTGTCGCAATTCCAAAGGCAAGGCATAGGTCACTTTGTCGCCTGCTTTCCACGAGCGTGTGACGAGCGCGTAACCGTTTTCGGTTTGGAACGCTTGCTTTTTGCCGTTGATTTTCAGCGTTGGCGAATGCGAAAGCCATGCCGGAATACGCAACCGAAAAGTGAGATTTTGCGGCTGTCCGCCGAAAGTGAAATGCACGGCGCCATCTTGCGGATATTTGGTTTCTTGCTTCAGCGTTAAACCTTTGTCCTTCCAATTCAACTGCGAGGGGATGAACAAATTGACCCACAAATTATGCTCGTCGTGGAAGTAAATCGAATCGCTATATTTGGTGTGATTTTCGATGCCGGAGCCAACACAGCACCAAAACGAATCGAACGGCTCAGAGTAGCTTTGAAAATGACCGGGCAAGAGCGAAACGAAGTAAGTCACCATGCCGGTTTTTGGGTCTTGCGAGGCCAAAATGTGATTGTATAAGGCGCGTTCGTAATAGTCGGCGTAGTGGCCTTGCGGCTGCCACTCAAAGAGGTGCCGCGTCAGTTTCAGCATATTGTAGGTGTTGCACGTTTCGGCGGTGGCGGGGCCAAGTCGGTCATTCAAATGGTCGGGCGCGCCCAAATGCTCGCCAATGCTGTTGCCGCCCATCGCATACGAATGATGGCCGGTAATTTCCTGCCAAAAATACTTGGAAATAGTGCCGTATTTGTCATCGCCGGTCAATTCATAAAGCCGCGCCGCGCCGATGATTTTGGGAATTTGCGTATTGGAATGTTTGCCCGCAAGTTCGTCGCGCTGCGCGGCTAACGGGTCTAAAATCGCGCGGTGGTAAAACTTCTTCGATAAATCCAAATATTTCGTTTCGCCGGTGATGGCGTAAAGCTGCGCGAGGCTTTCATTCATGCCGCCGTGCTCGCAAGCTAACATTCGCTGCCATTGGTCGTCGTTTAGATTTTTGGTGACTTCTACGGCCCAATCGCCGAGTTTGGCAACGACATCTTTAGCTTTTTGATTGCCCGCCAAATTGTGAGCATCAAGTAGGCCCGCGAAGAGTTTGTGTTGCGTATACCACGGCACCCACGCGCCGTTTAAATCGAAGCCCGCCGAGCGAATGTTACCACCCGAAACTTCCGTCCACAGTTTTTGTGCATCGGGAAAACCGCCGACGTAATTTTTCAAAACACCGTCGTATTTCGCTTGACAGAGCGCCAATTCGTCCACGATGTAATCCACGCGCTGAAGGAATTTTTCGTCGCCCGTCGCAGCATATTGCAGCGCGCAGGCCGACAAATAATGGCCTAAGGTGTGTCCCGAAATGCCGCGATTTTCCCATCCGCCATATATCGCGCCTTTAGGCGGCAAACCGGCATATTCGCGGAAGCGGCTTAGCAATCGGTCGGGTTCGAGGTCAAGCAGGTATTTTGCGTTGCGCGTTTGGGCATCTTTGAACGGGCTGTCTAAAAGCTGCACCGCGCTGAGGGCAAAATCCTGCGCCTGCGGCGCGACTTTGGGCGCGACAACATCGCGTGATTGCGCAAAAGCGGTAGAGGAAAGCATGAGTGTGGCTCCGAGCAGAATGTATTTCATGAGTTAATTTGGGTGGCGCCTTTACTTTTTCAGCAATTCGCGCGCTTTGAGTGGGTCAACGTATTTGTCGAGGTCGCGCACGGCGATGACGGTGAATTTGTTGTCGGCCAGATATTGCATTTCGGCGGTAAAGGTGTCGGGCGGCGTGTTGACCCACGGATGAGTGTATTCGGGCACGCCATGATAAATCAGCACCGTGATTTGACCATCTTTGGCTTGCGCCACGGCTTTTTGAAAGGCATCCTGGGTGTCGCCGTGCGCATTAAAGCCGGGCAAAAGCAGCGGGTCGTCAACAGCGGGGCGATAGGTGCGCTCGAATCCGGCGCGGCCAAAAAGATAGCCGCGTTCTTGCAAAACTGGCAATGCAGCGGCGCTGGTGGCGTAGCCGGGATAGCAAAACGTCGTCGGGCGGGGGATGTCGTTTTCGGCGCAGCGTTTTTCGATGTATTCCAGTTCTTCTTTTAATTGCGCTTCGTTCAGCCCATTCACAGCGCGATGATGTCCGGTGTGATTGCCGACTTCAAAACCCATTGTGTGCAATGATTTAATCTGTTCCCACGTCATGTATTGCTGCTTGTTGGTGGCGAAATCGGGCGGAAACTCGCACACATAAAACGACGCGCCGAAGCCAAATTTTTTCAAAAGCGGCGCTACGAAAGTGGCGTGATCGCTTACCGCATCGTCGAAACTCAGCACCACAAGTTTGTCGGGAACCGCTTGCCTCAGCGCTGCCGCTAAAGGTTTTGCGGCGGGTTCATCGGCGCTGATAACCTGCGGAGTGACGGTTAAAGCCGCCAGTAAAAGAAAAGGGATGATTTTCATGATTGATTTGAGAATTACGGCAGCTTCTGGAAAATATCGCCGTCCGCGCCGTTTACAACGTGCGTTTTTTCGATTTTTCCGGTTGCCAAACTGCGGCATGGCGCCGCAAAAGTGATGCTCGACGGTTTGTGGCCCGGCGCGTTGTAAACAGCGGTGCCGTTTTGAAATTCGCGCCGCCACAAAACGCCGTTGCCGCTGCCCGATGCCAAAGGACGGCCCAGCGATTTTTCCCAGAATTCATACCAATTGTGCGCGTGATCGGGCGTTGGAAGCTCGTTCGGGTCGGAAAACAGGCAATAACCGTCGCTGTGCGTGAGCGCCAATGTGGTGGTGGCGCGCATCAAATGGAAGTCGTCGCGCGAAGTTTGATACCACGTTTCCAAGCAGTTGACGCGCGGCGTTCGCAGATTCGCTTCGGCCCACAAAAGCGTTTCGCTAATGCGCTGCCAATCGTCCGGCGTTTTGCTGATGTAGCATTCCATGAAAATTCCGTTGACGTAAGGCGCGCTTTGCGGCACTTGGCGATGGTTGGAGTTGACCATAATCAGCGCCTTGTCACCAATGGCGGCACGGACGCGTTTTACCAATTCGACGCGCGCAGCGTCTTCGCTCCACCAATCGAGCATCACGCCATCGCAGACGCCGCTTTCGATAACGGCTTTGGCCTGCGCCGCGACGTGATTTTGAAAATCCGGGTTGGCATAATCCATTTGCCAATAGCCGCCTTCTTCCCAGCCGGGCACGATTTTGCCTTGCGCGTCGCGCTTCCACCATGCGCTGTTTTCGGGCAGAAAGCTCTTGTGCGCGTCGCGGTGACGAATTTCGGCTAACAGCACCATTTGCGGATTGCGCTTCAGTAAATCAGTGCGAAAATCGCGCGCTTTGACAACGCTTTCGGGCGTGAAATTTTCCGCAAGACCCTGAGGTGTTTTGTCCCAGCGCAAGCCAAAATATTCGGGATAAGTGAAAAACAAGTCATGCCGCGCCACGCTCGTCGTCGTGTCTTCTTTCAAGCCTTGCACAGCACTCCACGCTTGAAAAACCGACGGAAAAGTGCGCTCGCCGATGCGTTTTTCCAGCGGCAACTCGTCGGCGCAGGCGCCAAACGCGAAAATGAACGGAATAAGCAAAGAAAGTGCGTTTTTCATGGAATTTTATTGGACGCTGCCACGCGTCGCATGAGGCGCCGTCTAAAGTGCCGGTTATACTTTTGAGCGTCCCAGTTTGAATTTTGGAGGATTTTCTATGCGTGCAGTTTTGAGAATGGGCGTGGCAGCGACGCTGCTGGCGTCCACAGTTTTGATCGCCGCGCCGGGCGCCCTCGCGCAGACGGCGAACGCCGCGAAGCCGTTTTTACATCCGCTGTTCACCGATAACATGGTGTTGCAGCGCGGCGTGGCCGACCCGATTTGGGGATGGGCCGAGCCGGGCCAGAAAGTCACAGTCAGTATGTCGGGCGCGGCGGAAACGGCCACGAAAACCGAGCGTTTCGCTGTGAAATCGAGCGTCACGGCGGGCGCCGACGGCAAATGGCTGGCGAAAATCGGCCCCTTAAAAGCGGGCGGCCCGTATTCGCTGATGGTTTCTGGGCCGCAAGATGTGACGCTAAACAACGTTATGGTCGGCGACGTGTGGATTTGTTCGGGCCAGTCGAATATGGAAATGGGCATCGGCGCCATCAACGCGCCGGACGACATTGCTAAGGCGAATAACCCCAATATTCGCTTGTTTACGGTGCCCAAAGCCGTCGCCATGACACCACGTGATTTAACGAGCGGCCAATGGGACGTTTGCACGCCCGAAACTGTGGCGAAGGGCGGCTGGGGCGGCTTTTCGGCGGTTGGTTACTTTTTCGGCAAGAATTTGCAAGAAAATCTCAAAGTGCCCATCGGCCTGATTCACACTTCGTGGGGCGGCACCATCGCCGAAGCATGGACGAGCGCCGAAGCGCTGAAAGCCAATCTGCCCGAATTCGTGCCCGCCGTCGAGCAAGTCGAAGCCGCCGCCAAAAACCAAAATGCCGCGACTTTCGCGCAGCAAATGGCCGATTGGTGGACGAAAAACGATCCCGGCACCGCCGCTAACTGGCAAAATGCCGATATTGACGTGGCCGCGTGGAAAACGATGAATCTTCCCGCCAAATGGGAAGATGCCGGGTTACCCGATTTCGACGGTGTGGCATGGATTCGCAAAGAAGTCGCAATTCCCGACGCGTGGGCTGGCAAAGATTTGACGCTGCATCTCGGCCCGATTGACGACAACGACAGCACTTTTTTTAATGGCACGCAAGTTGGCTCGACCGAAGGTTGGCAGGCGCCACGCGATTATAAAATCCCCGGAAATTTGGTCAAAGCTGGCAAAAACATCATTGCAGTGCGTGTTCTGGATACCGGCGGCGGCGGCGGCGCTTATGGGAACGCCGCAGATATGAAACTCGAAGCGCCAGGCGCCGAACCGATTGCTTTGGCGGGCGCGTGGAGTTTTAAAGACAGCGTGCCACTTAATAAAACCGCGCCTGCTCCAGCGCAAATCAATGGCAATCCGAACGTGACGACGGTGCTTTACAACGGCATGATCGCGCCGCTGGTGCCCTTTGGCGTTAAGGGCGCGATTTGGTATCAAGGCGAAAGCAACGCCGGACGCGGCAAGCAATATCAAACGCTTTTGCCGACGATGATTAAAGATTGGCGCAACCGCTTTGGCGTCGGCGAATTTCCGTTTTACATCGTGCAGCTTGCCAACTTTATGGAAGCCAAAGATCAACCGGGCGAGTCGGCGTGGGCCGAATTGCGCGAAGCGCAATCGCTGACTTCGCAAACTTTGCCCAACACCGGCATCGCTGTGGCGATAGACATCGGCGATGCCGCCGATATTCATCCGCGCAACAAGCAGGAAGTCGGGCGTCGCTTGGCGTTAAACGCTTTAGCGAAAGATTACGGTCAGAAAATCGAATATTCCGGCCCGCTTTACGATTCGATGAAAACCGAAGGCGGCAAGATTCGCTTGAAATTCACGCACGCGGCGGGTTTGGCAGCGAAGAAAATGCCCGCGCATGACCCAGCCAAAGCTGTTGATTTGCCACGAGGTCATTGGGCTTATAAAGCACTGGATAAACTTGCCGAAGTCGGAATTATCGAGGGGAAGCCCGACGGCACTGCTTTTGGCAATATTGGCAATAAAGTGGTGGCCCGCTATGAATTTGCCGTAGCCATCGCGCGTCTTTTGCAAAAAAATCAACTCCAGCCAGAACGTAACAGTGGGCCACTGGGCACCACCATAAAAGCACCGCTGATTTCAGAAGAGAAAGCCTCACTTATACAAATAGTTTCCGCCCTGCGCCAAGAATTCTTGCCCGAACTCGTTCAACTTGGCATGGATAAATCCGTCGGCAACCTGAGTGGTTTTGCCATCGCGGGCGACGACAAAAAATGGTTTTGGGCCAACGCAAAAATCGAGGGCGACGAAGTGGTTCTGTGGAACGAAGCTGTGTTCAACCCCACCGTTGCGCGCTACAACTGGGCTGATAATCCCAACGGCAATCTCACCAACGCCGCCGGTTTGCCCGCTGTGCCGTTTCGCACCGATAGGCCGCAGTAACGGATGCAATAAACACGAAAAAGCCGCCGCGAAAATTTTCGCGGCGGCTTTTTTTGCTTGGTGTGGAATTTACTCGCCCGGATAAACCGAAATCTGGCGGGCGCCGTTGCGCTTGGCGCGCTTGGCCGGCTCGAATTTCACGATGCCGGTGGAAGTCGCGAAGAGCGTGTCGTCGCTGCCAATGCCAACGTTCGTGCCGGGGTAATATTTTGTGCCACGCTGACGCACTAAAATCGAACCAGAACTGACGGTTTGGCCCGAAAATGCTTTGACGCCCAAGCGTTGTGAATTGGAATCGCGCCCGTTGCGCGATGATCCCATACCTTTTTTATGTGCCATTTTTAGCTCCTTCGGAGAGTTTTGAGTTTAAAGTTTTGATTTGAATCCGATTTAACTCAAAACTTTTAACTATAAATCCAAAACTCGGCTTACACCGTAATCGAATCAATGCGCAGCAGGGTTTGGTGCGCGCGGGCACCGATGCGGCGGCGATAATTCTTTTTTGCTTTGTATTTGAAGACGCGAATCTTCTCGCCTTTAGCGTGGCGCACAATTGTCGCGGCGATTTTAGCGCCTTCGACAACAGGCGCGCCGATTTTGGCGTCGGCGCCTTCGCCCGCCACTAAAACCTCGGCGCCTTCAAAAGCGCTGCCCGGTTCTCCTACAAGTTGATCTACCAAAATCTCGCTGCCGTCTTGCACGCGAAATTGTTTGCCGCTCACGCGAATCACTGCGAACATCGTCGTTCCTTTTAGCTGAATAAGTCGTTAAAAAACGTCCCTCTTCAGAGACGCCCTACAAATCTTAGCAGCCACCTTCCAAAAGTTCAAGGCTTCGGGCTAAAGTTTGCCCTGCGTAGCATGATATTAATATTTTGTCCCTTGCCTTCAAACAAAAAGAGTTTGGCACTGTATCTGCAAAAGCGGTGGTGACGGCATTTCACAAGGAGAGATTGATTATTATGGCAGACGACAACATTCAGCACGGGATTGACGACGATCCGAAGAACGATGCAGAAAAGGGTGCCGCTTTAGGCGGCTTAGGCGGCGCAGCAGTCGGCGCCGTAGCCGGCGCAGCCGCAGGCCCGGTGGGTGCCGTTGTGGGCGCCGTGGCAGGCGGCTTGGCAGGCGCAGGTGCCAGCGGCGCGGCAGTGGCAGCTGTGGATCAGGTTGATAACGATAACACGGTTACCGGCCTTGGCGATGGCGCTACCCGCGACGTAGAAAATCAGGCACACGATGTCACACGCAATGTGGCGGACATGAATGCCGATCGTCCCGGCAATGGCGTGCCCGGTGTGCAGACGGGCGGAACCGCTGTGGATGGTGCGCCCGATACGCGGGGCGTCACCGAAAAAGCCGCAGATGTCCTCACCGGCGACAAGGTTGATGACAACACGGGCAAGCGCGTCGATTGAATCACTTTCAAAACACGGAACAAGTCAGTGCAACGTAAAACGCCTTGATGGATAAATTTATCCATCAAGGCGTTTTACGTTGCACCTTGCCCCATGTTTTGAAGGCGCGCGATGAATCTGATACGATAAAATCAAGGCGCAAAATGTGCCTTGTGGCGAAATGGGGAGGTTGTGCAACTTTGAATGAGAACGTGATTCAACCAGAAGAAGATTATGTCGGCACAGAAACTTTAAATGACACCGAAAAAGGTGCGGCTTTAGGCGGATTAGGTGGTGCTGCTATCGGCGCTATCGCAGGAGCAGCGGCTGGCCCGGTGGGGGCTTTAGTCGGCGCTTTGGCCGGTGGTTTGGCGGGAGCTGGGGCCAGTGGCGCAGTGGTCAACGTGCTTGAACACATCGAACATTCCGACGACACACAGACGCACGCCAAACAGCCTGAATTGGAAGCGGACGAGCAGATTTCCTAAGCCAAAAACGAAAAGGGCAGCGGCGCGCTTGAAATTTCAAGCGCGCCGCTGTGCTTTTGGTGCTATCGTGGGCCAAAGTTGCGCCATAATATAGATATGACCGCGTTGTTAGACGAAGTGAGAAACGAAGCCTCAATTAATGAAATCGTTAATGAAGCCGCGCTTCAGGCGCTTTATAACCAATTGAACGCGCTTTATTTTGAAAACGCACTGCCACTGTGCCGGATTTCGTGGAGCCGCCGTCTGACACGGGCGGCGGGCAACATCGAAGTGCGGCGCAAGGTGATTAAATTGTCGGTGCCACTTTTGATTGAAGCCTTTCAGGGCGATTCGCTATTTGCGCCGCAATTTGTGATTTGCGGTGTGGTATGCGACTGCCAGCACAGCGCCTTGCGCGAAATTCTTAAGCACGAAATGATTCATTTGTGGTTGCACGAGCGTGGCTTGCCAAGTGGTCACACCGCAGAGTTTCGGGCCAAGGCGCGGGCCATCGGACAGCCGAAAACGCGCCACGCCATTGATTTGCCGCGCCCGCGTTGCGGTTGGCTTTATACTTGCGGGCATTGCGGGCACGAATTCACGCGCCGCCGTCGTTATGGTCGCGCGGTGGCCTGCGGCCCCTGCTGCAAAAAGCACGGCGGCACATTCGATGCGCGGTTTAAACTGCGTGGCAAGCGCATTGGTTGATTTTTCAAGAATGTGAATTAGGATTTTATGCGACGGCAATGGACGCGATGGGCAGGCGCGGCGCTTTTAATAAGTGGTGCGTATGGGCATTTTCGCGCGCCGCAGCCACCCCTGCCGCATCACGTTGGCGGCACGATTATTCCACAAATCGGTCATGTGGGTGGGATTCGCGCTTTTGTCATCGCACCCGACGGAAAAACCGTCGCCACGTTGGGCAAAACGATTAAGTTTTGGGATACGCAAAGCGGCGCGCTGCTGCGCACTTTGAGCCTCGGCAAAGCGCCGTGGCAGCCACGCGACCTACGTTTTTCGCCTGATGGAAGCACCTTAGCCTTTTTAGATGACACGCCCGACGGCACGCAATTGCGCTTGGTGGATACCGCATCAGGGCGCCTGTGCCCGATAAAAACGCCGGTTGGTTATAGCCGCGATTTCGCGTTTATCGAAAAAGAACGGGTTTGTCTCACCGTCAACGAGCAATTGCGAACTTACGACATCGCCTCTGGGCGCTTGCTGCAAATAAATAAAGTATCATCCGTTTATCCGTGGGGCGCGGTGGCGGGCGATGTTGCTTTGACTGGCTACGGGAAGCAATGGGCGCTGTGTAATTTGCAAACGGGCCGCACGCAGAGCTTACAGCGCAACATTAATTTGCAAGCCGCCGCGTTTTCTGCCGATGGCCGCGTTTTACTTACCGGTCAGAATCGTTTTCCCGCCCCGCAACCCGCGACGCGCGACAGAATTACCTTTTCGATTGTGAGCATGGACGAGGACGTGCCACAAATTAAACGCGCGGTGCGGCCTGTTTCAGAACCAGCGGAGTCGCCCGATGGCACGCTGGCGCTGTGGGATGTGCAAAAAGGCAAGTTGCGGCGTGTGATTACCGCATTTCCCGCGCAAGTGGGCGCTTTTCGTGGCGTGGCGTTGTCGCGCACCGGCCATCTGGCGGCGGCTTATGGCAGCGAAACTTATAAAGAAGGCTATCGCACCTGCGTGAAGCTATGGGACTGCACTACAGGCCGCTTAAAAGGCGAATGGGCGCTGAATTCAGATGGTTTTTTGATGACGGCTTTGGCGGTGGCTGACGACGGCAACGTGAGCGTAGTGGGACTTAAAACCGATGCCAGCGGCGTGGCCGGTGCGCCGCAGGTGTGGAATTCGCGCACGCGCCAATGGCGGAATAACGCCATGGGAAACATGGCCGATGAATGGCGCCATCTCGAATGGTCGCCCAATGGCACGATGTTAGCGGGCAGTAGCGAAATCGGTTCGCCTCTGGGCGCGGGATGGCGCGGGCCGGGCGGTTTTGCGGGCTATTATTATTCGGCTTATTCGCTGGGCGGCGCTATGCCGACCTTTATTTTTAGCGGCGGGCCGGGCTTTGCTGCTACCACCATTCGCCTATGGGATTTGAACGACGGAAAAATGCGCCCCGGTTTTTGGGGGCCGATTGTGCCGCCGCGTCATAGTGCGGGGCAGGGCGTCGCGGCATTGCAACAAGGCGGTTTGGCCTCGGTTTTGGGCGTCTGCGCGTTTTCGCCCGACAATCGTTTATTAGCCAGCGACGAAGGCGGCACCATTGCTTTGCGCGATGTGAAAAGCGGCGCTGTAACCCGCACTTTGGCCGCGCTGCCGCCTAATTTCGTCAATGTCGGCGATTGGTCGCAGTTCTCTTGGTCTCCGCAAGGCAGCACAACCGGCAATACGCTAATCGCGTTGACAAAAGCGAACTTGGAGAACAGCGTGCCAACGCTCGCCACACTGACTTTATGGAACACAAAAAACGGCAAGCTCAAAGCGATTTTAGCAGCAAATGCGCGCGATATTAAAGCCGCTTATTCCGCCGATGGCCGCGCTGTGGTTGCCTTAATTGACGGCACGCCGCGCGGTTGGGATGAAAACGGCTTTGCTATAAATGTCGCGTCTTTGCCCGCTTTGCCCTGCGGCACCACAGAATTATGCCCGCGTTTGCTGACGCGTCAAGGGCAAATAATGCGCGCGTTACGCAAAGGCAAAACGGCTTTTATCGAAACGCGCGCGGTTTTGAATGGCAAAGTGGCGAGCTACGACTTTCCGATGCCATTCAATGGCAATTCGTTGGCGCCAAAACAGCTTTTTGTGGCGCCAGACGGCAGTTCTGTGGCAGTGCAACAAGCCAACGGCGCGTTGGCGCTGTGGAATTTGAATAACTGGGAATTGCTCGGCCATGTGGAGCTAAAATCCAGCGAAAACATTGTTATCGCGCCCGCGCCGGGAGGCCGTTTAGTCGCGGTGGCCCAGCCCGAAGGCGCCATCCAGATTTACGATCCGGCGCTTTCGTCTTTGCCACTCACTTTGCAGGTTTTGCCCTCGCTCAAACCGCGACGCGGCGGGCAAGAATGGGCCGTTTTTTCACCCGATGGTTTTTGCAACACTTCGCCGCAAGCATCGCGTCAGTTGCGCCGCTTGGCCGCTGGCAAAATGCCTTTGCCTTGAGAATTCTTTAATTGTCACGCCAAACGAATCTCTCTATACTGCGCTCTTTTCCAAATTTCGATTGCATCCATGAACGAAGAATTCAATGAACGCCTGCATAACGCGGCGCAGCGGGCGCAGATTATTTCGGAGGCGTTGCCGTATATTCGTCGCCTGAGCGGTCAAACCATTGTTATTAAATATGGCGGCGCGGCGCAAACCGACGAAAACCTCAAAGCCGCCGTGATGGGCGACATCGCGCTTTTGCATTATGTCGGCGTGAAAGTCATTGTGGTGCATGGCGGCGGGCCGGAAATTTCCGCGATGTGCAAGCAAATGGGCATCGAGCCGCAGTTTGTGCAGGGAATGCGCGTCACGGATGAAGCGACGATGCGCGTCACGGAAATGGTGCTGGGGCAAATCGGCAAAGGCATCGCGCATTATTTGGGGCAGCAAGGCGCGCCCGCCGTTGGCTTGTCCGGCAAAGATGGCAACCTGTTTCGCGCCATCAAATTTCAAGGCGAAGCCGATTGGGGCTTGGTCGGCGAAATCGAAAACGTTAATCCGCAAATTTTGGACACGCTTGCCAAAGAAGGTTTTGTGCCCGTTGTCACGCCCATTGCGCCGGGCAGCGCCAACGAAACTTACAACATCAACGCCGATTTAGCCGCCGCTGCCATAGCAACTGCCGCGCAAGCCGTGAAACTGCTGCTCCTCACCGATGTGCCCGGCATTTACCGCGATTTCGACGATAAAAGCTCGCTCATTCAGCAAATGAGCGCCGATGAGGCCGAGCAACTTATCGAAAGCGGTGCGGTTTCTAAAGGCATGATTCCCAAAGTGCGCTGCTGCGCCGATGCGGTGCGCGGCGGCGTCGAAAAAGCGCACATTGTGGATGGCCGCGCGCCGCACGCCGTTTTAATCGAACTATTCACCGATGCCGGTTGCGGCACGATGATTTTTTGAGCGTTCCATTTAGAAGTATGACCAAGAGGAGAATTTCGATGGTTGGAGCAACACTCGAAAACGAGCATTTGACACTGGCTGAACTGCAATCTGTTGATGCACAAAATGCGTTTCAGAACTACGGCTCGCGTATTCCGGTGGCGTTTGTGCGCGGTGAAGGCGCGCGGATGTGGGATGTCGAAGGCCGCGAATATCTCGACTTTTTGGGCGGCATCGCCGTAACGACGCTCGGCCACGCCCATTCGCGCGTCACTGAAGCGATTGCGCAGCAGGCGTCGCAAATTCTGCACACCGGCAACTATTTTTATATTGAGCCGCAAGTCAAACTCGCCGCGCGCTTACGCGAAATTTCGGGAATGCGCGCCTTTTTCTGCAACAGCGGCACCGAAGCCAACGAAGCCGCCATTAAACTCGCGCGCAAATGGCAAAAAGACAACGAAAATCCGCAGCGCGTGGAAATCATCACCACGCACAACTCGTTTCATGGCCGCACTTATGGCAGTTTGGCCGCGACAGGGCAGCCGAAATATCACGAAGGCTTTGCGCCAATGCCCGAAGGATTTCGCCATGTTACCATCAACGATGCCGGGGAATTGCGCGCCGCTGTCGGCGAAAAAACTGCCGCGATTTTGCTCGAACCGATTCAAGGCGAAAGCGGCATTATTCCGTGCGATGACGAATATTTGCAACTCGCCCGCGATTTATGTGACGCGCAGGGCGCTTTGCTGATTTGCGATGAAGTGCAAGCCGGAATGGGGCGCACTGGCAGGTTTTTCGGGCACGAATGGGCCGAAATTAAGCCCGACATGATTACGCTTGCCAAAGGTTTGGCGAACGGCGTGCCGATTGGCGCTTTGCTGGCGCGCGATGAAATCGCAAAGTCGCTGACGCCCGGCAGTCACGGCTGCACGTTTGGTGGCAATTTCCTCGCGTGCGCGGCGGCTTTGGCGACTTTAGAGGTGGTTTTCGAGGACAATTTAATGGTCAACGCGGCGCACGTCGGCGATTATTTCAAGTCGCGTTTGTGGGATTGGGCGATGAAAACAGGCGCCATTCACGAAGTGCGCGGTTGCGGCTTGATGATCGGCGTGTCGTTGGAAAAAGCCATAGCGCGCGAACTGATGCTTGAATCGCTGCAAAACGGCCTTGTTTTCAACGCCATTGGCACCAACACGCTGCGCTTTTTGCCGCCGCTGATTGTGACCACCGATGATGTGGACGAAGCCATGAAAATTCTGACCGCAGCCTATAAAACGGTGGCTTCATGAAATTGCGCCTGATTTTACTTTTCGCTTTGGCCGTGCCTTTGCCGCTTGTAGCCGCGCCCGCCAAAAAGCCCACAAAAGCCATCAAAAAAACGCCGGTTTTGGTGTGGCCGCGCATTTCACGAATTCAAAATTCTGATTGGACGCATCCAATTCGGGCACTGCAATATCTGTTGAATTATCGTGGCGTGAAGATCAACGTGGACGGAAAATTTGGCGCGCAAACCGAAGCGGCGGTCAAGCAATTTCAACGAAAACACAAACTCAAAGCTGATGGCTTTGTCGGGCCGCAAACTTGGGACAAACTTATTGTTCGCGTGAAACGTGGCGATAAGGGAAATGCTGTGCGCGCGGTGCAAGCTGCCTTAAATGGCAAGGTGGATCATATTGGTCAGCCGATTTGCGATTTAAAAGAAGATGGCATTTTCGGTTCTGAAACGCAAGATGTGGTGCGCTCTTTTCAAGAGGGCGACGGAACATACTACCTTAAAATTGATGGCATCGTTGGCCTGCAAACGTGGTGCATTTTGGTGGGCGGCTACTTAAACCAATGAGACATTTTCTTTCGATTAACGACATCACAAGCGAAGAAGCGGCGTTTTTGCTGGCGGAAGCCTCGCGGTTGAAACTGGAACTCAAAGAGCATCCGGCGCGGCAACGCGAAAGTTTGTTGGGCAAAAACTTGGCGCTGGTTTTTGAAAAACCCAGCCTGCGCACCCGCGTTTCGTTCGACGTTGGCATGAACCAACTTGGCGGCCACGCGCTGTATTTGTCGCCCGCCGAAATCGGCCTCGGCACGCGCGAAAGCATCTCCGATGTGGCGCGCGTGTTATCGCGGATGTGCGATGGCATTATGGCGCGCGTTTTCAAAAACGAGACGTTGAATGAACTGGCGAAGTGGTCAAGTGTGCCGGTTATCAATGGCCTCTGCGATGCTGAACATCCCTGTCAGGCGATGGCCGATTTTCTGACTTTGCGCGAACATAAAGGCCTCGAAGGCCGCAAAATCGCCTACTTCGGCGACGGTAACAATGTGTGTCATTCGTTACTTTTGCTCGGTGCCAAACTCGGCGTCAGCGTGGCGGTAGCTTCGCCGGTTGGCTATTTGCCGCAGGAAAGTTATGTCGCCGCCGCTAAAGCCGAAGCCATGCATACCGGCGCGACGATTGAAATTCTGAGCGACCCTCGCGAAGCCGCGCAAAACGCCGACGCGCTTTATACGGATGTGTGGACTTCGATGGGCCAAGAAGAAGAATCGCGAGAGCGCGCCGAAATTTTCCCGCCCTATCAACTGAACGCCGACTTGCTCAAATTCGCCAAGACGGACGCCATCGTTTTGCACGATTTACCGGCGCACAAGGGCGAAGAAATCACCGAAGAAATCTTTGAAGCGCACGCCGAAACGATTTTTTCGCAAGCCGAAAACCGCCTACACGCCCAAAAAGCGATTATGGCGTGGCTTTTGGGTTAGTTTTGAGTTAAGAATTTTGAGTTGCAAAAGCAGAACTCAAAACTGCTGTTATTATGTCTCTTTTTAAAGTCATCTTCCTTTTAGTCCTCTTGTTCGGCGCCTACGGTTTGGCCGTGATTTTATTGCGTCGCCTGACGGAAACGACCAAGCAACTCGGCGAACTGCGCGAACAAATGGCGCGCAACGATTCCAAACTCAGCGACCAAATGCGCAACGTGCATCTGGAACAAGAACGATTGCAGGCAAAACTCGAAGAAAAACGCGAAACCGGAGCGTGAGAGACAGGCTTAATCGATAGCCCGTCGCTCATGCTCCATGTTCACATCCCCACGATTCTGGTCTGGCAATCCAATTATCTGGTCTGGCAATCCGATGGTCTGGTCTGGCAATCCAATGGTCTGGTCTGGCAATCCAATGGTCTCGGCTGGCTTGTCAACTCTTCTGGCTGCCTATCCATTTGCGCTGGCTGGCTTCTCAACGGCTCTGGCTGGCTATCCAATGGTCTGGTCTGGCAAGTCAACGCCTCGTGTTGCCGCTGGCCGAACCGATGAGAGACCAGAATTCGTTGGGAATTTCCTCTACGCGGCGGGCGTGTAGCCCAGCACAATGTCGAATTTCGCGGCTAATTCGCCGATTTTTGAATCTTTGACGGGCGCAAAAGGCACAATCACTGACGCGCGCTGGCGCTCATCGCGGATGCCGCGCAAAACGCCGTCGCGCTCGTTTTGCGTTTCGCCTTGAACATAGCATTGCGTGGTCAACAGTTCGCGCTCGCCTTTGGAAACTTTGACGTGAATATGTGGCGTGCGGCCCGGATAAGCCACCGGCTTGATGGTGCGAAAGCGATATTCGCCGTTCGAAGCGGTTTCAAAGCGCCCGTAGCCCTGAAAATTGGCATCGCCTGCGCCATGATGTGGGTCGCGGCTGTGAATGTAAACGCCCTTGCTGTCCACCTGCCAGATTTCGATAACGGCGCCCTTGAGAGGCTCGCCCTTGGCGTCTGTGATGCGCCCGCTCAAATGCGTAATTTCACCCACGGCGGGTGTTAGGCTCTTGTTGATAACAATCAAATCGTTATCGGTATCAAGCGGCAAGTGATCTGGATAATACGGCCCTTCGGTTTGCGCCGGCGTGCGCACCAATTCATCGGCGAAAGCTTCGTTGCTAAAAGCACGCAACGCGCCCACGCCTGCCACAACGAAAACGCCGGAAGCCAACTGGCGCAAAAAACGACGGCGCGCGGGGTTGTTGAGGTTGTTTTGTGTATTCATGATGTGTATGGAGCGCGGCCTCTTACCCGCATCTTTTAAGTTATGCGGGCAAGAGGCCCGCGCTCCACAATTCTCCCTACTTCTTGGCTGCCAATTGAGACAAAACGGCTTGCATTTCCTTGTAGCGACGCTCCATGCCTTCCTGCATTGGTTTGGGCAAGTCCTTCACTTGCTTGTAGGACGCAACCGGATAAAAAGGATTGTAGGTTTTCACAAACTCTCCCATTTTTTTCATGCCCGCTTGCATTTTTTTCATCTCGGCTTCGCTCGGTGGCTTGAAATCGCCGCCACGCGGGCCGCCTGGAGGACGACCTTCGCGTCCACCATCTCTGCCGCCGGGTGGCGGGCCATCGGGACGATCACCGCGCGGGCCGCGTCCCTCAGGCGGTGGCCCGTCGGGACGGTCTCCTCGTGGGCCACGTCCATCGGGCGGGCCACCCATTGGGCCACCAAATGGCGGGCGCTGATCCATTGCTTTTTTCTGCGCGGCGGTCAGCGTGTCGCGCAAGGCGACGTAAAGTTTTTGGGCGTCGGCGTCGTTCATGCTGGCTTTTTTGCGCCACGGCGCGATGACGGCGATGATTTTCTGCGCTTGTTTCTTGTTGAGCGGCGTTTTCTTGGCTTTTTCCATGTCGCCAACTTGCCGCACAAATCGACCCAATTGCATTTTTTCGCTGCGACGGAAAGCCCCGCCGGGGCCACCGAATCTGCCGGGGCCTCCAAAACTGCCACCCGGCCCGCCCGGAGGACGACCTTCGCGTCCGCCTTCTCTGTTGCCTTCTTTGCCACCTTCACGCGGCCCGTTTTGCGCTTGCGCGCTCACCGAAGCTGCGATCACCAGCGCCGGAATGCAAAGTGCGACTCCCAAACCAAGAATTGAATTGCTTTTCATGTTTTGCCTCGTTATTGTTGACGCTGCCCTCTGGGGCCACCTTGAGCGCCACCCTGTCCGCCTTGACCGCCTTGACCGCCACGGCCACCACCGCGACCGCCCTGACCTCCAAAACCGCCCTGACCTCCAAAACCGCCCTGACCTCCGCCGGGAGGCCCACCTTGACCTCCAAATCCTCCACCGGGGCCACCGAAACCTCCACCTTGGCCACCAAACCCACCGCCGGGGCCGCCCATGCCACCCATTCCGGGGCCACCGCCCGGCCCGCCCATGCCGCCATTATTGTTGTCGGAAAGGGCGAAGGCTTCGCCGGTGAATCCTAAAATGGTCAACACGGCTTTGAGACGCGGCTGTGTGCTGAATTTGATTTTTCCATCCAGCAAAGCGAGGGCTTTAGCGCGCCGGTCTTGTTCGTCTTCGGCAGCGGCAGTGAAGTCGTTTTGCAACGCGGCGATTTGCGTTGTGGAATTCGCGTTGTCATTGAGCGCCATCTGCAAATCGCGGTTTTTTTCGCGCAAGCGTTGCACAGCTTCTTCTTGAGCGGCGGCGAAAGCGATGATAGTCTCTTGCGTGGTCTTATCGGTGATGCCTGCGTTGTCGAGCATCATGCGCAGCGACATTTCACGCATTATATCGCGCAGTTTGTCTTGCATTTCCTGTCGCTGATCCATCGTCAGATTGCGAAAATCGGCGCGCTGATCCATTCCAGGGCCGCCAAATCCGCCCGGCCCGCCTTGTCCGTTGTTGGGGCCGCCCGGTTGGGCTTGTGTGGCCGTCGCGCTGCAAAGCGCGCTGCCTGCCAGCAAAATAAGCGTCCAAAGTTGTTTTTTCCGTGTCATAGTGTTCTCCGTAAAAATTGAAAATGTTCCGTGTCTGGCCTGTTATTGTCCCGGAGGTGGCCCACCGGGGCCGCCGCCACCAAATCCACCGCGACCGCCGCCACCAAATCCACCGGGGCCGCCTTGACCACCAAAGCCGCCACCCGGCCCGCCAAATCCGCCTCCGGGGCCGCCGCGCCCGCCCATCATGTTCATGTTGGCGCCTTGTGAAGTGTTCAAGAGGAGAGAATCATCGCCGATAAGACCCAGCGTGGTTAGCACGGCGGTCAGGCGCGGCAGTTTGCTGTAGCCGACTTTGGCGTCTAAATCGGCGGAGGCTTGTTTGCGGCGCGTTTTTTCTGCTGTGGTCGCCTCTTCGAGTTGTTTGAGGAGTGCCGCGATTTTGTCGTCGGGCGTGCCTTTGGTGCTGACGGCTTCAACTAATTGGCGCATCAAATCTTGGATTTTCTGCGTTCCTGCATCGCGTGTTCTGCTGTATTGCACGATGGCATCCTGCGTTTTCTGATCGGCATTGCCCGCTGCCAATTGGCGACGCAAGCGATTATCTTGCATCTGCGCCATCATTTGTTGCATTTCTTCAGGTGTCATTTGCATTCCGCCGGGGCCACCAAAACCGCCTTGACCGCCACCCGGCCCGCCAAAACCGCCGCCGGGGCCACCTTGTCCACCCGGCCCACCGCCACGTCCACCGGGGCCACCGCCCGGCCCGCCGATTTGCAGGTTTTGTGGATTCTGCGCGTTGCCTTGTTGCAACACCGGCTGTGCGCTCACTGCGCCCGCCAATCCCAACACCAGCGCGGCCAATGGAGCCGCGTTTCCGATTTTCTTTGTCATCCTGTCTCCTTTTACTTCTCGTTGCTTGGATTTAATTTTATGCGGCTGGAATGGTGAATGGGGTTAATGCAGTCTTGCAATTTGTGAGAAATTGTGAATCAGCGCCTCGGCATCATTCACAATTTCTCACAGTGCGCGGCTTTGTTGCTTGATAGAATGCCTTATAGCGAGGCGACTTATGGAAAGCATTTTGATTGTGGACGACGACGAGGAATTATGCAGCCTTGTCACGCGCTACCTAAAAAGCGAAGGTTTTGTTGCCGATGCGGTTTATAACGGCTTGCAAGGCGCTGAAAAAGCGCTGGCAGGGCAGTATGTTTTGGTGGTTTTGGACGTGATGCTACCCGGCGCCAACGGCTTCGATGTGCTGCGTCAGATTCGTCGCAAATCGGCGGTGCCGGTTTTAATGCTGACCGCGCGCGGCGACGATATTGATCGCATTGTCGGCCTTGAAATCGGCGCCGACGATTACTTGGCGAAGCCTTTCAACCCGCGCGAATTGGTGGCGCGCATTCGCGCTGTTTTGCGCCGCACGCAAGCAACGCCAGTGGCCGTGCCCGAAAGCGAGGCCGAGCGTTTGCGCGTGGGCGACATCGAATTGGATATTGCGGGCCGCATGGTGAAACGCAGCGGCGAAACCATAGATTTAACCGGCGCCGAATTCGATTTGCTGACGATTTTGCTGCGCAATGCCGGACAAGTCGTAACGCGCGAAGAACTGGTGAAACACGTTTTGGGCCGCTCACTCACGCCTTTAGATCGCAGCATTGACACACTGGTCAGCAACCTGCGCCGCAAACTCGGCCACGCCAGCGATGGCGTCGAACGCATCAAATCACTGCGCGGCATTGGCTACGTTTACACCCGGCGAAGCGAGGGAAATTAATGGTGGATGCTGGATAGTTCCCAGCATCCGGCATCCAGCAAAATGCGCAGTTTGTTTTTAAAAATTTTCCTTTGGTTCTGGCTGGCGATGGCGACGGTGGTAGTAACGATTGCGGCCATCGTTTTCGTCACGCAGCAGCAGCGTTTCCGCGAACGCGAACAAGGACGCAGCTTCAATGGCGGGCCGCCCTCGCGGCCCGAAGACCGCATCACGCAACAATCGTTAGCGCTTCATCTGCAAACAGCGGCGTATTTTCTGCAAAAAGAAGGCGTAAGCGGCTTACGGGCCTATTTGCAAAAACTGGAAACGCATAATCAATTAAGCACCTATTGTTTCGATGAAAAAGGCGACGATCTTTTGAAATTGCCGCCGAATGGACAATCGCAAGAATTCGACCCGAACCTTTTGAAACTTCTGGCCGGGCGCGCCGCGCAAAGTTCGCAACTCGAAACAACCATTGGCGGCCCCCATTTATTAGCGGCGCAAAGCGTTGTGCTGCCTCATTCCCCATCGCAAAAGTTCGTGCTGGCGGCAGCATGGAACACGCGCTTCGAAGATTCCCGTTTTGGCAACGGCCCAAATCGCGTCAACAACGGCCCGCCGTTTGGTCGGCCCAACGAGCGTCACCGCGCGCCTTTTGGCGGGCCATTTGGCTTTTTGTGGGACTTGCTTTTTGGCGAGCCTTCGACTTCGATTCAAGCTTTGCGCGTGCTGGTGATTTTCGCCATGACGGGTTTGGTTTGCTACGGTCTGGTGCGCCATTTGACGACACCTATTTTTCAATTGCGCGCCGCGACGAAGCGTTTGGCGGCGGGCGATTTATCGGCGCGCGTTGAGCCGGAATTAGGCCGTCGCCGCGACGAATTGGGCGTTTTGGGCCGCGATTTCGACCAAATGGCCGAGCGTTTGGAAGATTTAGTCGGCGCGCAAAATCGCCTCATCGCCGATATTTCGCATGAATTGCGCTCGCCACTCGCCCGCGTGAATGTGGCGGTGGAATTGGTGCGCTCTGTCGCCGGAGCGGAGGCCGAAGACGACCTCAATCGCATCGCGCTGGAAACCGAGCGCCTCAACGCGATGATTGGTCAGTTGCTTACGCTCTCGCGCCTCGAAAGTGGCGAGCGACTGGCCGAAACTACGCCGGTTAATCTGGCTGGGCTGGTCGAATCTATCGCTGCCGACGCCGATTTTGAAGCGCGCAGCCGAAAGCGCGCGGTGCGCATTGTGCAAAACGACGAGTGCCAAACGCGCGGTAGCGAAACACTTTTGCGCAGCGCCATCGAAAACATTGTGCGCAACGCGGTGCGTTATACGCCCGAAAACAGCGCCGTCGAAGTCAGCCTCGAAAAAGCTGAAGAATACGCCCTTATTCGCGTGCGCGATTATGGCCCCGGCGTGCCCGAAGCGGCCCTGCCGCACTTGTTTCAGCCGTTTTATCGCATCGCCGATGCCCGCGAACGCACCAGCGGTGGCACAGGCCTTGGTTTATCCATTGCCGACCGCGCCGTGCGCTTTCACAGCGGCACTGTGCAAGCCTCCAACGTCACCGGCCCCGATGATAAACCAGCAGGTCTACTACTCGAAATTCGCTTGCCGATTGTTTGACAGGCGTTACGCCGGTGCCCTTTTCATCGCAATTACTATACTTGCCTCATGGCGTATGAGACCGATTATAGAGAAATGCCAAACGCTGGCGCATACTTAATGAACAATTACTTTTGTCCTTTTCACGCCAAAAAATTGAAGATCACAACTTCCTCTGTGAAATTAATAATTGCGAGTGCTTTGTTATTGCTCATTGCTCATACCAATGCGCAGAAAGAGACAAGCGCGGAGGAAAAATTTCGGCCACTTGTAGAAGATGAAGCGTTTGCAACGCTCAACTTAGACAGCGTCAAGTGGCAGCATCCAGATCGAGTGCTGCTTCCCAATGAAGATTTGGAGCATACACAGGGCGTGTTTAGAGCTTACGAAGTTAATCTACCTACAGCTTACTGGGGAGATTGGCCTTCTGTTGCTTGCTTTAGCAATTCTCTGGTTCGTGTCGTTGATACCCGACAGGGCCAGCACAGCGAGCAAAATCTGCGAAGCATAGCAAGTGAATATCTGGCGAAACACTTTCCCAAAGAATGGGCGATTCTCCAAAAGGGAGAGCCTTTTACTACCAATCCAATCCAGCAATTACCCTATAAATCTGGGATTTATGAGTTTGGTTGGCGGTTCATCAGTGAACTTGAGGATTGGTATTGTGAAGGGAGAGTGCAAGTTCGAGCGATAGATGGGAAAGCCGTGGGGTTTCGTGTATTCAAGGGACATTGGCCTGAACATAAAATTACAAGAACTGAGGCAGAGAAATCGGTCCGTCAATGTCTTGCGCGTTATCAACTCAAAATTCTCAAAGTCCAAGTAGGAACTCTTGATAGAGCGGTTAAAGCACCGAAGACAGTATGGCGAGTCGGTGTGACTGCAAAAGATGAGAAAAATAACTCCATCTTGCAAGTCAAAGGTGGACTTTTTGCGGATGCTCAAACAGGTGAAGTAATGAATTGTGAAACCCTTGATTGGCAGCCGATCAATGATGAAATGTTAGTCAAACCCACTTTTGAACCTGTTATTGTCGCTCCTTCGTGGTCGAAGCAAGGCTTGACTTATGTTTCAGTTAGCTCATTGGCAGGTTTGCCGGATTGGGCGGCAACACGTCCTCAAACATTCCTGCGGGACACAAAAGGGCAAATCCATTATCTCACTTCGGACTTGGAATCAGGCTCATTTGCCACATCAGCACTCAATACAGGTTCTTGGTTTGCTATCCAACGGCAACGTTGGACATATGCCCTTAATCTCGAAACCGGCGCCTATCGCATTTTAGGGATGCCCGAACGGGCCGGCGAGACGCCAACGATTGACCCTGACGGCAAGTGGGCCATAGTTTCCGGCACCGGGCGTGACCGCAATACTGATATGGATTTGCTGCCGGATGATTTGTCAACACGCGGCGAATTGCTGGGCAATCGCGGGCGCTTGGTAAGCAAAGGCGACGATCATCATCCGCTCTTTTCGCCCGACAACAAATGGCTGTATTTTGTCACCTCCAGCGAAGCCAACGGCAAAGTGACTCAAGCCTTGCGGCGCATTCCGGCGGAGTTGGCGCACACCAAAGAGGTTGTCACGCTCAAACCAACGCAAATCGAAACTATCATTCCCAACTTTGCGGGCCAAGTTTTGCGCCTCAGTCTGTTTCCCAACGGGCAAAAGCTGCTGTTGCAAACCGAAAAAGAGATGCTGGTTTTGTCCATCACCGATAAAAAAGCCACGCCCCTTGCGCCGAAAAACCTCAAAGATGCCGAAGTCAACGCACCGATTACGCAAACGCGCGATGGTTGGGCCGGGCCAAGCGATAACGAAGTAACGTTTTCGGGCAAAACCACCGATAAAGACGGCAAAATCCGCTGGCGCATTTATAGCTGCCGCTTCGATGGCAGCGGTCTCAAAGCGTGGACGCCCAAAGAAAACCAACCTGTCGAAGCCTACAAGTTCCCCGACGCGCCGGACGGCAAAACCGCAATTGATTTAGCCAAACAATGGGCACTCAAGGAAGTCGAATTTGAAGATTATCTCAAACGTCAAGGGGGTTAAGAATAAGCCATAAGACGCCATGAAAACGCACCTCGCCGCCAAGAAGATGACGCTCGCCGTGTAGAAAACGATGCTCGCCACGCGGAAAACGCGTCTCGCCATGTAGAAAACGCATCTCGACGAGCAGAAAATGATGCTCACCATGTAGAAAACGTGTCTCATCGCGTAGAAAATGCATCTCATCGCGTAGAAAACGATGCTCATCGCGTAGAAAACGTGTCTCATCG